>JBAWYZ010000043.1:0-12235 GCA_037143255.1 Leptolinea sp.
ATATATTCTCTGTGGTCGAGTAACCGCTGCCGCAGATCAACCTGAATGGGTTCAAAATCTACGAGCAGCCCGACTTTCGTTTATTAACCAACAGGTTTCCGCAGCAGATCAGTATTTGCTAAAAGCAATTGGAACAGCCAGTGATAATGTGCTGACCGCTATTTTGCATCTGCAAATCACCCGTGCTACGGCGGATACTCAAGCGGTTCAAAACTTGGCCGGTTTGTATTCTCAGCGTTGGCCGGAATGTGTTCTTTTTTCACTTTATCTGGCTGAAGCGCAGATGGAGCTGGGGAGTGAGGTTCTGGCCGTAAATGTGCTGCATGAATGTGCTGCCAGGGATGCCGCTGGGATGGTTCCGGCACGCGTTTGGGGCAAGGAACATCCATATAAATCATTATGGCCGGAAATAAATGATTTTGAATTCGCACTTTCGATTCCAGCACAAGTGGCAGCGGCCATGGGGTGGAATCAATTGGGTAGTGGTGTTTCCCAACAGTCAACGCAACCAGCCAAACCGGAAGCAACCAAACCGATAAAGCCGCAGGGTGTTACACAGGAAAAACCGCAAGGCGCTTCAATTAATCCTGGCCAAAATATTTCGGTAAATAATCCCCAGAATACAGTAAAGGAATTTTCGCAAAATATTGCGCAAGTTCTGACTTCAAAGACTTCTTCCATTTTTGCGGCTGCCCAAAAAGCAGTTACCAGCATCATACAATCCGAAAATGAACCTGAACCTGTGGTCAAAGTTCCTGTTACAAGAGTACGGGAAGAATTAGCAAAAGTTGCCCTGAAATTGGATCAGGTTGGGATTGCCAGCGCTGATCACCGATTTCCAATTTTTGTAATACTTTCCATCCGATCAGGTTTGGAAAAGCAATATGGAAAGCAAACCTTTGCCGTTATTGATTCGGAATTACGCAATCTAGCGATTTCTACCGGGCGGTTACCGGAGTGGGACGCCCGGGTTATCTATGTAGATGATCTAGATAGTACCGGAAAAGCCGGATTAACGCCTATCGAAGCGATTGATCCGTGGAAGATCAAACTTCTGCTTACAGATATGGATAATTTGCTGGCAAAAAAGGGTGAAATGATCGGCTCATTGCTTTTGGTAGGCGGACCGGAAGTCATTCCATTCCATAGATTGCCGAACCCGACTGATGATCTGGACGATGAAGTATTATCAGATAGTCCTTATTCCACCCGCGACTCAAACTACTTTGTCCCAGAATGGCCAGTATCAAGGCTGCCCGGTGGAAAAGGACCAGATTCCGGACTGCTTTTAGAGCAAATTAGAAGAGTAGCGCAATCTGTGACTCAAAAAAACCAAACTGGTAGATTTAATTTGCGTTTACCCGATCTCCCCATATTTTCTCTTCTGCAGGAATTTTTCAACCAGAATCAGATATTTGGAAATTCAGCAACTTTTGGCTACTCAGCAGAGATATGGAAGCGTTCGTCTGAGGAAGTTTATTCCCAGGTTAGCAAAACCAAATCAATTCTTTCATCTCCACCTTTAAATTCTGATTCAATCCAAGGACCTCAAGCTGTTTCTGCAGCCGTGAGTTATTTTAATCTTCACGGGGTGGTTGACTCTGCCGAATGGTATGGCCAGCGGGATATGGCGATTACGCCGCAGGGGCCAGATTATCCGGTTGCTATTAAACCTGATGATTTGTTCCGCAGTGGGCCGGACAATGGGATTGTCTATAGCGAAGCCTGTTATGGTGGGCATATTTCTAACAAAGACGAAGAAGAATCGATTGCGTTAAAATTTCTTTCAACTGGATCTGCCAGTGTAATTGGGTCAACTTGTACTTCTTATGGTTCTGTTACAACGCCACTTATCGGAGCAGACCTTTTAGGTTTCTATTTTTTGAAAAATATCAATGCTGGTCAGGCGACCGGCGAAGCGCTTTACCATGCCCGTATTGAGTTCATTCAAGAAATGCAAAAGAGGCAAGGCTATTTGGATGGCGAAGATCAGAAGACGCTTATTTCATTTGTCATGTATGGGAATCCATTTGCAACCTTACGAACATCAAATAAACGATCAAAAACAATTCATCGAGCCAAGATGGCAGCAGAAGTTCATGCGGTGTGTACAAAAGATCATCAAATGGAACTGCCTAAACGGATGGGTGATGAGACTATGGCAAAGATTAAGCAGGCAGTAGAGCCATACCTGCCCGGGCTGGCTAATGCCCAGGTATATTACAGTCGGGTACATACAGAATGCAGCGGTAAAAACCATGTCTGCCCAACCTCGGAAATTCATACTCAATCAAAGTCACATGCCCGTTCAGGTAAGATGGTGGTTTCCATCAGCAAAATGGTAACCAGCGCTAACCGAAACCATTCTCACTTTGCGCGTGTTACCATTGACGGCAAAGGTAAAATGGTAAAGTTGACTGTTTCAAGGTAAATCCCCTAAATAGTATGACACCCCCGATTATTGATTGCGAGGGTGTCATCGCGTATAATCAGCCAGTTGTAAGACATCCTGGTAAATAGAGGTAGAGTCGCATGAAAAAGAAGATGACCGGCGCAGAAATTCGCCAATCTTTTATTGATTTCTTTATAGAAAAAAGCCATACATTTGTCCCATCTTCGTCTCTGGTTCCTGGGGGCGATCAGACATTACTGTTCACCAATGCTGGCATGGTACAGTTCAAAGATGTCTTTCTCGGCACTGATCAGCGCCCATACAATCGGGCTGCTAATTCGCAGAAATGTATGCGAGTTGCCGGAAAACACAATGACCTTGATGATGTCGGTAGAGACGATACCCACCATACTTTCTTTGAAATGTTGGGAAACTGGTCGTTTGGAGACTATTACAAGCCGGAAGCGATTACCTGGGCGTGGGAATTATTGACAGAAAAATGGGGCTTGGATAAATCCAAGCTTTGGACTACCTGTTTTAAAGACGACAAAGGCGTCATCCCAACAGATGAAGAAGCTGCAGCAGCCTGGCGGGGGCAGCCGGGCATCAACCCGAAGCAGGTAACTTTCTTTGGAAGAAAAGAAAATTTCTGGGAAATGGCAGAAACCGGACCATGTGGCCCGTGCAGTGAAATTCATATTGATCTTGGACCAGAATATTGCGACAAGAAAAATGTTCCTGGCCACATATGTTCTGTAAACGGCGATTGCAAGCGTTTTATGGAATTATGGAACCTGGTTTTCATTCAATACAATCGGATTAACGCCAAACAATTGGATGCGCTGCCAGCCCGTCACGTTGATACCGGGATGGGGTTGGAACGCATTGTATCGGTTATTCAGGGGGTTGATTCGAACTATAAAACTGACCTGCTATCCCCCATGATGGATGAAGTACAACGTCTGACTGGACATACAACGGCAGAGCGCGCCGCCAATACCACGCCATACCGAGTCGTGGCCGACCATGCCCGCGCTGCAACTTTCTTGATTTCGGACGGTGTCGTTCCGGGTAATACTGGCCGAAATTATGTTTGCCGAATGGTGATTCGACGGGCAGCCCGGTTTGGCAGCAAAATTGGATTAAATGAACCTTTCATGGCAAAAATTGCAGAAAAGGTTATAGACAATTATCAGGCAGCTTTTCCGGATCTTGCTAAAAATCGGCAAACTATTCTGACAAACCTGACGCGGGAAGAAGAACGCTTCCAACGGACGGTCGAATCAGGAATGAGTGTGTTGGAAGAGCATCTGAATAATTTAAAATCCTCCGACAAAACTCGGTTGAATGGACAATTGGCATTTGATCTGTATGCCACGCATGGTCTTCCACTGGAAATCACTCGCGATATTGTCCGAGAGCAAGGTTGTGATGTGGATGAAGTTGGTTTTCACAATGCTATGGAAGAACATCGGCTGGCTTCTGGAGCTGGAAAAGCGTTCGGCAAGATGGGGGGCGAGGATGTGGATGTATATCGTGAAATTCTTGAAACCTTGCGCTCCGACCAACAATTGGGTCCGCAGGGTGTCGCCTATGACCCGTATTCCACATTTGAAGTGGAAGGCAAACTGTTGGCTCTTATCCATAATGGTGAATCAGTTACCTCTGCTGCGGCCGGGGATATAGTTGAAGTTATTTTGCCACGGACGTGTTTTTATGTTGAATCAGGCGGACAGGTATCTGATAGCGGAACTATCTTAGGTGTTGGGGATTCGAAATGGGAAATTGAGATTTCCGATACCCGTAAACCGGCTGCCGGGGTGATTATCCATATTGGGAAAGTGAAGAGCGGGGCTCCCCAGGTGGGCGATTCTATGCTTGCCGAAGTCGATTTAGAACGCCGCTGGGATGTTATGCGCAACCATACGGCAACGCATTTACTACATTCAAAACTACAAAAAGTACTGGGAGATCATTCCCGTCAGGCAGGTTCACTGGTTGCTCCGGATAAACTGCGCTTTGATTTTACTCATCCGGATGCCATTCCAACGCAACAATTAGAAACGATTGAACGATTAGTTAATGATGAAATATTGGAAAACTATCGGCTAAAAGTGGTAACAAAAACTCTTAATGAGGCCATCTCTGAAGGCGCTACAGCCCTTTTTGGCGAAAAATATGGTGAAATAGTGCGAACTATTTCTATTGGATATGATAAACCTTTTTCGTATGAGTTGTGCGGCGGGACGCATGTTACAGAAACTGGCGATATTGGAACTTTCTTGATCTCCAGCGAAAGTAGTACGGCTGCCGGCGTTCGGCGGATTGAAGCGGTAACAGGGCGGAAGGCCTATGATTTGATCCAAAAACGATTTAGGGAGTTAAAAATAACTGCGGCCATCCTGAATACCTCAGTGGATGATTTACCTGCTCGAGCACAGGCGCTGACCGAAGAGTTTGAACTAGCCAAGAAGGCTTCTGCTCAAATCCGTGGAGATACGGTTTCTAGGGCATTTGGCAGTCAATTGGAAAATGCCTTAATGGTAGGCGATAGCGCAGTTTTGGCTATAGAATTGCCCTCAGCAGATGCTGATACATTGCGGGCAATGACGGATCTTTTCAGGCAGAAATATTCCAGTGGAGTGGTAGCTCTTGGTAGCGTAGTAGATGAACGACCGCTAATTATTGCATCAGTTACGGACGATCTTATCAAACGGGGTGTGAACGCCGGTGAAATCGTCCGAACAATCAGCAAAGAAATTGATGGCAGCGGTGGCGGCCGTCCTAATTTAGCTCAGGCTGGTGGGAAAAATCCAGCCGGTCTAAAAAAGGCCTTGGAATTAGTAATTCCGATGATAAAAGAAAAACTTGGTTAAATTTAGAAAACGGGCTGTGATTTTATTCCACAGCCCGTTTTAGTTATTTTGATAATTCTTCGAGCGCATCCAGCATTAAGCGGATGCCGAAGCCAGTTGGACCTTTGGAACACCAGGCAGTATCATCTTCCGATTCTCCTGTGGCGGCAATATCCAGATGTGCCCAAGGGATTCTGTCATCAATCACCTGCTTTAAGAATATTCCACCAACAATGGTTGAGGCTTCGCGGGCGCCGGCATTTTTCATATCGGCATCATCGCCCTTGATAAGATCGAAATAATCTTCATCCATGGGTAGCCGCCAAACTTTTTCGCCGTTCTTTTCTCCAAGTTTGAAAAGTAAATCAGCTAACTTGTCTGAATTGGCCAACAAACCGGCGCGAACACTGCCCAATGCGATCTTTACCCCACCAGTTAGCGTAGCTATATCGATCATGGCAGATGGCTTGAATGTTGTTTGCGCATACGTTAAGGCGTCCGCCAGAATGAGACGGCCTTCTGCATCCGTGGTGGTGATCTCAACTGTCAATCCGGAAAGTAGAGTGAGGATGTCATCCGGACGGTAAGCATCCCCTGAGATCATGTTTTCTGCAGTTGGGATAACGGCGACAATGTTTGCTGTCAACTTCAGACGGGCAGCTGCAAGGATGGTTGCCAGGACAGAAATACCGCCAGCTTTGTCATACTTCATTCCTTTGATGAAATCCGCACCTTTCAAAGAATATCCGCCGGTATCGAATGTGATGGCCTTGCCTACCAAAACAATAGGGCTTGCTGAACCAGCGCCTTTATATTCTATGATAATCAAGCGGGGTTTCACCTGGCTTCCCCGGCCAACTGCAGCAATCCCTCCAGCGCCCATTTTTACCAGTTCGGCATATTGAATCACCTTGCAGGTAAGCCCGAATTTTTTTGCGGCAAATACAGCCCGGTCTTCCAGGGTTTGCGGATTAATTATATTGGCAGGTTCATGAATCCAGTCCCGTGCCAAATCCAATGCTTCTCCAAAAATGCCAGCCCTATTGACCTCAGCCGCAAAAGTCACAGTATCAGGCGAAAGGATGCAAATTTTGACAGGCTGATTGAGTTTAGATTTTTTCGTCTTGTAGCGATCAAATTCAAAACCGCCAATCGAAAGACCTTCCAGCACCGAGCGGGTTATCTGAAAGTCACCATTTATGGATGGTTGTTGAGTATCCAAGGAAACAGCAGCAACAGAATGGTCGTTACACCAGCGGGCGAAAGCGGCGGCTGCCTTAAAGTAGATTTGGTTATCGATTTTCTCTCTTTTTCCAAGCGAGACCAGGTATCGAATTCTTGTTTCTTCAGTAACCGGCAATACCGTGCCTACCTGTTTGCCTGGAGAGAAGACACCTTTTTCATCTTCCGAAAAGAGAAACTCAATTGATGAGTTTTGAGTTTGAAATTTTCCTGAAATTTCCAGTTTGACCCGAGCTTCGGGGAATATCTTATCCATTTAAAAATCCTCCTTATTGTCAGTTCCTGAGATTTCCCACACCACAATTTCGGGTGGGCAAAGAAAACGAACCCGCGGGGCTGATAATCCTTCCAATCCCAACCCGCGAGTAATGTATAAAACCAGATTATTCAATTGATAACGACCGGATTTGAACTTCAATCCATATAATGAACCGGTATATAGGGGTCCAATCAAAGGCAGGCAAACTTGGCCTCCGTGCGTATGCCCGGCTAATTGTAAATCTATGCTTCCTTCAGCGATATGCGGGGCAATGTCAGGCGAGTGATGCAGGAGCAGGCGAAATCCTTCCGGTTCATTTTCCAACAGAGCTTCTAAACGAGGAGCATCCAAATGAGGCTTGTGCGTGCATTTTATGCCAATCAACTGGATTGTTGCTCCGTCTTTTTGCAGAATAACCTTTTCATCCATAAGCAGTTTGACCGGAGTTTTATCCAGTAATGCCGGGAAGTTCTCCGGTAAGTCTACTGCAGGGCTTCCAGTGACCCCATAGACGCCCAGGGGCGCCTTCCACTGCTGCAGCACTGCTTGAAGGTCAGTCCACGCCTGATTATCCCGAATGGAAGATAGGCAGAGGTAATCACCAGAAAATAGGATGGCATCCGCATTGATTTCTTTGATAATCTGATTGAGTTTTTCCTCGCGAATTGAAAGGCGTTCAATATGCAAATCACCAAGGTGGAGAAAAATAAATTTAGTCCCCACATGTAGTTTATGCGAACTGATCTTATGTCGAGTAGTTTTTATCTGAAATGGTTCGATCCAGAAAGCATAGACCTGCAGAATACATCCGAAAATTTCCAATGGAACCCAGATAATTGGCTGAGTGAAAAGTACCGGCAGCATGCGCAGCATTGCCAGAAGCAGTACTTGCGGTTTGACTGGCCCAAAAGACCGTTTGTATTTTGGCAGTAAAGCAATGGATATCCAATCAAAAAAGAAAAAGCTCACAACAACTATACAAAACCAGCCATTTACCGGAAAACCAGCAAAAGACAACAGGGATAGCCCCAGCAAGAAGAGGATATCCGGAATATTTTCCAATTCCATTGCTCTATGCAAAACAATATCGAATATATTGCCGGTTTCCCCTGGAAAACGGGCTACATTTGAAAAATCCCTGGGTTTTATCAAATCTTTTTACTTATTACTGAGGCTTGCTCGGCTGATTTATATTCACTAAAGGCATTAACCAGCTCTCGGCAAAAATCAGGAATATCAGCCACTACCCGCCCCCAGACGACATTTCGACTACGCAAGGCTGGCAAGTTTTTCCAGGTAGCGCCGGCATTTTCCAAATCATCCTTAATACCTTCACTACTGGTTGCTTCTAACCCGCTGACAATACCGGCGCTGATACCCACCAGTCCGGCATGGCAAATCATGCCAATCACTTTACCCTGGTGATAGAAATCTGCCACAAACCTTTTGACGGAATCGTATCGGCGAATTTTATCCGGCGCCCAGCCGCCCGGAATTACGAGACCATCGTATTCTTTGGCATTTACATCATCAAAACCGATATCCGCAGTAGCGGACAGGCTGGATTTACCGCGGTATGTTTCTCTACCCGAAATACCCGCAACAATTACATCTGCTCCGGCTTCCTGCAAGCGCATCAGCGGCACCCAGAATTCAAGATCTTCAAAACCTGGACCTACCAGAAAAAGAATATGCATTCCGTCAAGTTCCATGATGGTCTCCTGGGATATTAGTGAAGGGAGGCTGGCTTTTTGCCAACCTCCCTTATATTTTACTCTGCTTTATCTGGCAGCCAGCAACACATTACCAGATCTTTTGCCGCTTTCACTTCATCCAACCTGCGGATGGGCGAATTATGCGGCGCTGTTTGCAGGAGCTCGGGTGTTTCGTGGGCTTCTTTTGCTATCTTCAGCATGGCATCTGCAAATTCATCTATCGTCTGTTTGCTTTCCGTTTCAGTCGGCTCTATCATCAACGCCTCGTGTACGATCAACGGGAAATAATTCGTCGGGGGATGATAACCGAAATCCATCAAGCGCTTGGCGATATCGAGTGCGTGGACATCAGGGACATCATCAAACTTGCCTTCCAGAACGAATTCATGCATGCAAACCCGATCATAAGGTAGTTTGTAGACACCTTTGAGCTTGGAGAGCAAATAGTTGGCATTCAAAACTGCCAATTCTGAAACCTGGCGCAATCCATCCGGGCCGTGCATGTGAATATAGGTGTAAGCCCGAACATGCATGCCAAACTGGCCATTGAAGGATTTCACGCGGCCAATCGAATGTTCCGGCTGCCTGAATCCGTAGAGTGGAGGCAGTTCTTCGTCGCCTTCTTCCAAAATGGAGACGATTGGTCCAGGAAGATATTCGGCAAGTTTCTGATTGGTTCCGACCGGTCCAGAGCCTGGCCCGCCTCCGCCGTGTGGAGTAGAAAAGGTTTTATGGAGATTGAAGTGCATTACATCAATTCCCAGGTCGCCGGGGCGCACGATACCGAGCAGCGCGTTGAGGTTGGCTCCGTCACCATAAACCAAACCACCGGCTTTGTGGACGATTTCAATGACTTCCAGAATGTTCTCATCAAACAATCCCAATGTATTGGGGTTGGTGATCATAATTCCGGCAACTGAGTCATCGCAAACGGCTTTCAAGGCTGCAAGATCAACATTACCGCGAGCATCAGTGGGAACACCAACCACTTCAAAGCCGATCATTGCAGAACTGGCCGGATTTGTTCCGTGGGCCGAATCAGGGATGAGTATTTTGGTGCGTTTGCTATCTCCATGGGCTTTGTGAAACGCCCGGATCACCATAACCCCGACAAACTCGCCCTGGGCGCCAGCGGCTGGCTGAAGCGTGACCTCATCAAAACCGCTGATTTCCTTCAAATCTTCCTGCAGGTTATACATCAACGAGAGGCTGCCCTGGATGGTTTCATCTGGCTGCAAGGGATGGCAAAAAGCAAAACCAGGCAAGCGCGCCATATCTTCATTGACCCGCGGGTTGTATTTCATGGTGCATGAGCCCAGCGGATAGAATCCCTCATCTATACAATAGTTTAATTTGGATAGGTGGGTGTAATGGCGAATGACATCAATTTCTGCCAGTTCTGGCAGCGGGAGTTCTTTTCTCAAGAACTCTTTGGGTAATCCGCTGGCAGGAACATCGGCTTCAGGAAACTGCACTCCCTGACGGCCGGGAGAAGATAATTCGTAAATCGTTTTCTCAGCCATTGGACATCTCCCGGAGAACATCAACAAAAATATCAATATCTTCTTTGGTATTCATTTCAGTGACTGCTACCAGCATATTCTGTTTCAATGCCGGGTAATCTTTTCCCAGATCATAACCACCCAAAATACCGTGATCCAATAGATGAGTATTTATTTGCTCAACGGGCTGCGGACAGCACACCATAAATTCATGGAAGAACGGCGTATCCATGCAAACTGAGAAACCTGGAATAGATGCAATTTCTTTGGCCGCGTAGTGTGCCTTTTGGTAGCATAATTCCGCAACTCTGCGGAATCCATGTTTACCAAGAAGAGACATATAGATAGCCGATGCAAGCGCCATTAATCCCTGATTGGTACAGATATTTGATGTGGCTTTTTCACGGCGAATATGCTGTTCACGGGCGGTCAAAGTGAGCACATAACCACGTTTGCCATCCTGATCAACAGTTTCTCCGATTAGTCGGCCGGCGATCTTGCGAATGAACTCTTTTTTGGTGGCAAATAACCCCAAATAGGGCCCGCCAAGTGAAAGAGGGATGCCCAGAGGCTGACCTTCGCCAACAACAATATCGGCTCCAAACTCTGATGGGGGCTTGAGTATTCCCAGAGCTGTTGGGTTGACAGCAACTGCAAAGAGAGCTCCATTTTTATGAGCGGCTTCAGCTAACTTTGTATAGTCGTAAATTCGGCCAAAGAAATCCGGATATTGCACAATAACGAGAGCAGTTTTGTCGTCAATCTGGGAAATCAGGCTGTCGGGAGATTCCAGCGGGTCAGATGGGGTATCACCGGTCAGGGTTACATCCTCAAATCCTTGCATATAAGTCCGAACAGTTGCTCGAAAATGCGGGTGAACTGCAGGGGCGACAACCATCTTCGTCCGTTTTCCCCGGAAATTTGAATATGCCAGAATAACAGCTTCTGCGGTAGCTGTCGCGCCGTCATAATGGGAGGCATTACAAACATCCATACCGGTCAGGTTGGCGATTAATGATTGATATTCGAAAATCGCCTGCAAAGTTCCCTGAGAGATTTCCGGTTGGTAGGGGGTATAAGCCGTGAAAAATTCACCGCGGTGGACTAAAGCATCTACTGCAGAAGGAATGAAATGGTTATATGCTCCAGCGCCAAGAAAACATAATAAATCCCGGGTGGATTCATTGGCATAAGCCAATTCTGACATTTCCGAGGTTATTTCCAATTCTGTTTTTCGAGGTTGAAGGTTTAACTTCGGGAATCTAAATTTTTTGGGGACCGCAGCAAACAGGTCCTCAATTGATTTTACACCGACCGCGCTGAGCATCTCCTCGCGTTCGGTTTTGGTATGCGGGGTAAACATTTAATGGCTCCGTTCCTGAAGGAACTTCTCGTAATCTGCCGGGCTCATCAATCCGTTGATTTCAGCGGGATCGCTTATTTCTACTTTGAGCATCCAGGCTTTGCCGAATGGATCAGAGTTTACTAATTCTGGTGTTTGAGGAAGAGCTTCGTTTACTGCAACAACTTTTCCAGAAACTGGCAGATTCACATCAGCCGCCGCTTTAACAGACTCAATTGTGGCACAGGTTGTACCTTTTTTAACTGAATCGCCGATGGAGACAACTACTTCCACAAAAACAACGTCTGAAAGTTGTTCCTGGGCATAGTCGGTAACTCCAACGGTGGCGATGTTGCCTTCCAGTTTTACCCATTCATCTGAAGCGGTGTAATTACAATCGGTAGGGATATTCATAGTTATTCTCCTCAAAGATTTTGGTTGACGCGCAAATACAGATTTGATCAGAAAAACTCTGTCGTATAACCTGAGAGATTCATTGAATTTAACTTCAATTTGCCCCTTCGGTGGAGATTCCCTTTCCAGAGGAGATCACAGGGGGGTCCTTTTTACCTGAGAGATTCGCCTGCGTTTCTGAAGCGCTGGTTTGCCCCTTCGGTGCCGCCATTTGACGGTCTCTTCCCCGATGCATCCATTATGAATTTGTCAACCCCCACAGCAAATCGCTGATTAGATAAATTATACCAAAGAGTTACTTCAAAGGGAAAAAGGAGCCAGCAAATCTCAGTATTGTTTTTCGAGGTTGGTGTGTCAATCGTTCTCCTGATTTCCTTCAAACTTCCTTCGCAACCCCAAACCCCTTTGCAACAAAAAAAACTTCTGGACGGAAAAGCGCCGTTCAACCTTGGAAAAGTACATCCAGTGCAGGTGGGGGCAAAAGACACCCTTCGTTAACCCTTGAGAATAACAT
>JBAWYZ010000044.1:0-12152 GCA_037143255.1 Leptolinea sp.
GTTACCATATTTTTGAGGTTAAACTGATGTTGATTTTATACAGATCCTAAGTCTGTCTGGATAACTTTACCAAACGCCTGAGCAATTTCATCTTCGGAGATTAAGCCATCTTCCCTGATATGCAGAATTAAATTATTCAACAAGACCATCAAGCTATCGGAATCCACTGGATTACGAAAATTATAATAGCGCTCGCGGCGATCTAGTCTGCCTTGAGCTTCGGGGATCAACTTGTAGTCATCATCCTGATTCCTAAATTTCAGTTCGATGATTTTGCTATATTCTCCGGCTGCATTACTGACCAGGTAATAGGAACAACTTTCACTTATAGAGAATGTTTGCGTCGTACCTTCTCCCACAACCTCAAATTGTTTCGATTTGATCGGATCGGTCTCTCTAGTAACCCGTACAATGGTTCCTGCTAGAGCGGTAACGCGCAGATCAACGCCAGCGTGATAGCTGATGAACCCATTTTCCTGGGAAGGCGCGTCTTGACCTTGGGTGGTTGACCAGAATGGTGCAGGTACTTTGGGTAACCCATTATCTATCTTTTCTTTGGCATCCATGAATCGTTCAATATATTCTTTACTGCGGTCGTATGTCCAATCATCCACCCTGCTATAACCAAAAGCCGTGGAATTAGGAATTTCTTCCAGCAGCATTTTTTCAACATCGCTGATACGGGGCAGCGCATCCAAGAGCGTACGCGATGTGGCTGTTTGCCAGGAAGCATGTTTATCTTTCTGGTCAGGATGCAACCCATTTAACCAGGCGCGAATGGCATCGCTATAATCCATATAAGTAATACCCTGTGGGGTGAATAATTTTCCGATGGAATTTATTATCTCACTTTTTATTGTGCCAGTATGGCTTTCGATGGTTTGTTTGCATTGTCCTAACTCATCCAGGATAATCACCGCCTGAGCTTCGTCTAAATCGGCGCTGGGATCAAAACCATTCGCCTCTTTTAACTCATCCAAAAAAGTTTGGGCAGCGGTTTTCAGCGGTTCATTGTTGGTCATCATCTCTGCCAATTTTTGGGTAGCGCTGTCAGAGGGATAAATACCACTGGTGCATTCCAGACGCGTGCGTTTTTTCCACCAGGCTAACATTGTCTGCCAGGCTGCATTCTGGGTATGGTGTGTTGCAGCAGGAGCAGGCGTCTCGGTGAACAAGTTATAGACACCATCAATCAGCATGGTGACTGCCTGTGTTTTCTCTACGCGTTCCACGGTAGCGTTTGGATATTGCCCGGTTGCTACAGAAATGATAATATCCGGATCGCTGACTGAGGAATAACCAAATTGCGTGGGATTGGGCTTTAAGCGCAGTTCATCCCCCAGATAGCGCACTGCTACTGCCAGGAACAAGGAGAGGGCATACGGACCGAGTCCGTAGGGCGCTTCGCTGAGAGTCTTCAATTTTTGCCAGATGGATTCTTTTTGTCCTCTTTGTATCCCGCGCAGAAAATTCACGAGTTCCACAAGCGCAGGAAACTTATTCTGGTACGAGACGATATCCTGTACCAGCTCATAATGAGCGATACTTCCCAGATGGTCGCTATTTTTATGAAGCAATCCTTGATGGGAAAAAACATTCCTCAAATAACGAATTTCACCCTGGCTCTCCTTTTCGTCTGCGTCGATTTCCACTAAACGACCATAATCCACCAAACGCGCCACAGCCTCTCGTAAAGCGTTATCTCTGGCTCCAGCGAATCTGGGGGGATGTGCCAGATTTAATATCGGGTGAGGAACGGTATTGCGTTTGGTATACAAGAGGGACATCAACGCATCTGCCGGCTCATGAGCGTTTTTCGGTTGATTCACCAAAATTTTACCGTCCTGCTGATACCAGGTCAAACCCTGCGCACTGAGATATTGATCACGGGTTTTTATTACCTCTCCAATTCTGCCTGTCTTGCTGATATCTTTTCCATGAATCTCTTCCACCAGCGATTTTTCCTGAGTATCCAGTTTTTGATATTTCGAATCATCCATGAAACGCTGCACCGCCTGAAATTTTTGGATTTTTTCTTTGACGGGGATGGGCTCGCGCGGGATCCCCACCAGAATTGTAGGTGCATGATTCCCGCGCGCTGCCTGCCGCGCATTTTGGATATCATTTTCATCTTCGCACAATACATAAACGATCACGCCTTCATAACGATCTTTCCAATCTTTTTGCCCTTTGCGTTCTTGTTCTAATATATCCCAAAAAGAGAGCTCGCTTCCATCAGCAAGTTTGTTTTTCTTCAACAAATCTTGGGGTGTGGCAAAGACCCGCCGCAAGCGTTTGTCTTCTTGAAAGAGAGAATTATATTCCGCCACTGGCAGATTGGTTTCAAACAGGGTTTCGGCAATTTTTGTTATCCGCTCGGCAAAGTCCAAGGGTTGATTAACGACTTCCTGGAGATGTTCCTGGATCAGGGCTTCCACATCTGCCATATCGCTGCGGCGGAACTCTAACTCACCGGAGCTTCCCATAAAGATTACTTTGCTGTCTCTAAGGCTCTTAAGGACATTTTCTAAAGGTTTTTTCTCGTCGGGGTTGTACAAATTTAATCCATACATCAAACTGGAAGCCGTGATAGGAATCGTACTGATTTTGTAGACAAACATAAGATCAAGGATTTGCTGAACAAAGGGGTCCACTTCGCCGGTAAATGAACTGCGGGCTTGCCTGTTAACCTCTTCCACGGCGGCGCGATAATTGCGAATAGATTCTCGGACTGTGTCACGAACCAATTTGCTAGGGGAATCGATATCGATATCTGTCTCGAAATACTTGACCAATAAATCAGGCGTATAGATATTCAGGCTGCCATTCGATTTCTTCACATCCTGGGAATTGACAAACCAGATATAACTGCCCATACCGGCATCCTGACGAAAGAATGAAAAAACTGAGCGCGCATCTGAGCCTAAATCTTGTGACATTTTAGTCAGGCAAAATACGGATAAAGGATGCATCGGGTAAATGTTTTGGACAATTTGATCGAGGAGTTCTGGTTCTGTAAGATAATCGAACAACTTGCCTTTGCGATACGCCTGATGGGTGGTTTCGTTTGCCATGCGACCAAGCAGCCAGTTCCCTTGAATTTCAGTTTTCCAGATGGAATCTTCTTTTTTGGGTGAAACCAAAGCGGCGATGATTTGCTCGAGTTCCTCCGACAGCAGACTCACTTCGGTGATGCGGTCGCGCACGACCCGAAAGTCCACCCCCGAGGCAACGTTGGCATACGCCTCGAAATTGCGATGACCGGTACCAACAAAAATAAGCGGTATGCCCTCTACGCCATCCTTCGCCATTTCCGCAAAACTTTGGAACACGCTCATGGACACCTTCCCATCGCTGAGCGCGTATCCAAATTCATCCGCCAGGATAACCAGTCCCCGGTAACGCTGTTTGAATTCTGGGCTGCGCAGCAGGTCTTCCAACACAGCTTTCAGGCTGTCATTGTGCATGCTGAAACGCTGCCCGATCGCTTTTTGATAGGCATCCTGGAAACGTTCCATCGCTCTGGAAACGTTTTGCTCCAGGTCCTTTTTCAGTTTTTCCAATTCGGATTCATCCTCTTCGCTGCCTAAAAATCTTAGGAAGTCATCGAAGGCACCGGCAGGATCACCGGCAGCCCGCCGTTTTTCCCATTCTTCTATTTGGCGCAGCACCCCTTTAAAATGGGAGTTCAGGGCAACATTTTCAGCCCCTTCTGCGCTGAGCGCCTCTTCAATGGATGACAACACCATATCTTCGAAGGGCTTTCCGGTACCAAACTCGCAAATTGCCACCAGGTAGCGCCCATCGCCGCGCATGTTTCTCATCTGCTGCGCCCCATCTTGATCGCGCTTAGCCCAATTAGCAAAGAAGCTCTGCATAGAAACTACGTCGGATTTGTGGGAAAAATAATTGGCTAACATCAGGCAAAGGTGGGATTTACCAGTACCATACGAACCGGTGAGCATGAACACCTTGTCTTTAAGAGTGCGGTCAGGTAGTTGTGCCTTGGCAAGCTGTTGAAATGCAGTGCGATGCGCCCGAATGGGCACATAACCGCTCATCCGGATCCTGTTATCGCTGTCATCATAATAATGGTCATGCAGGCGTACCTGACTGCCATAGGCGGTGTGAAAGTTTACCAGTTCAATGATCTTGGTCATAGCATTTCCTCCATCGGGATCATAAAGTATCGAACGCGTTGAGCGGGTGGATGCGGGATTGATTACGTGAATCGGTCAAAACTGCGCTTGAAAGCACATCATCGGTTTGAATGAGAAAAATAAAAGTTCTTTTGGTGACGGATGGTGTCCGCAGCGGCATTCGCAGCCATTGGATCAGTTCTTTTTTTTCTTCAGCACTCCAGGTATTCAAAAGAAAATCGACTTGGTCGACAAGGACGCTTGTTTTTTGTTCCGGAAGCGTCTGATCGACCCGTAGCAGGATGGCTTGTAATTGGCGGCAGTCCATTTTCTCAATGGGAGCTAGTTCTGGGTTGGTAAACACATATTCAAGCAAGTCCAGATAATAAATTTGGGGCAGCGACTGGCAGACCTTGCGAGCAAATTGGCTTTTAGCGCTGACAGCCGGATAATGGATGATGAATGCCTGGCGGTCTTCCTGTTTTTGTTTTTGGAGATAGGCGGCAAAGTTCACTTGTCCTCCTCAAAATGGCGGGCGATGGCTGAAAGCCAGGTGATCCCATTTTTAAAGCGCACCTGGTCTAAACCCAGGCGGGTTTCTACACTAATCAACCCCTGGTTATGCAGCGCATCCAAAGCGCGGCGCACGGCTTCTTCTTTCTGGCGAAAAAGCCGCCCTGGACTGAAATGCGCATCCACCAGAAAACGGGTCTCCAGGCTGGCTGCACCGGGATAATAAAGGTCACGATAAGCAAGAATGCTTGCCAGCCAAATGTTCAACGGGATAAGAAACTCATCTGTGATGACCGTATAATGCCCGGTATGTATGCGTACGATCATTCCGAGAGATTTAAAAAGGTCATCCGCATAGGTTCGTAAAACAGCAGCTATTTCATTTCTTGTGTTATTAGCAAACACTTTTTCAGTCTTGTTGCCGCGGATGTCTGGAAAATACGAAATCAAATCCACCGGTGCCGCTTCTGATTCCTGATAAAAAATATGATTGAACAGGCGGCTCCAGACAATCAAATTCGCGTTGGAGGAAATCAGAAAGTGCAAAAACCAGGCTATCCCCTCATTGAGAAGGTAGGGATCTTCTTGTAATAAAAGATTTCCAAAAGGCATCAATTGATTGGCGGCAGATACCATTTCCGCTTTACGGCTGAAGGTAAATATACTCACTAACCTTTCCGATGGAATTGCCAATAGGGATGCAAGCGCTTCACGATTAATTTTTATCACAGACTTAGATTTATCTCCGGAACCCAATTCTCGTAATAAACGCCCAATCAGGTTACCGTTCAGATTGTAATTATTCATAATTCGAAATAATGCATCAGGAGGCACCAGATCGACAGGCGATAACGCTCGATCCTTGTCAATCGGGATCGGTTGCAGATCCTGTTCCCCCCAATCGGGTGGAGGTGGGGAGACGGAAGCGCCATCCTTGGCAAACAGAGGAAGTTGTTCAGCGGTCATTCGATGGGCTCCTCTTCAGCTTCTGAGTTGACAACCGGAGAAATCCCATGGGCGGCTTCTTCGGCGGCGATGCGCTGGTTTAAATCTATCAGACGCATAAAAATCTCACGCTGCGCCGGGGGAGAAGGCATAAAGCGGATTTTCTTACGATCGTTCGGATAAAAATCGTGCTGCGGCTCGATGTCTTCCCAGCCGTAGCAAGCCAGGATGGCTAAATCCATCTGGATATGCAGCGCACGCATCTGGCGGATATCTTTGTCCTGACAATCAGGGTTGTTGAACAAGTTGTAGGTCTTGGTCAAACCAAGCTGGCGCTGCTGGATGATTCCGCGGCGAAACTCATAAAAAGACTTTCCGGCAGAGTCTGCAACAACTTTTTGTTCCGCAGTGGGTTGTTGTGGAAACGGGAAAGTCTGAAAGCAATCGGTGGGTGTATAACGGATATCGGTTCGCATCGTGGAAGCCTGCCGCCGCAGCCATACTTCGTGAATCCAGGATTGGAGCAGGGCGAAGTGGTAATAGTCATCATAGGCGAAAACAATAGTGGCATCACTATAAATCATATCGTTTGGGACAAATGTAAGTAGGTTAAGTTCACTCACACGACTTCTAATCAAGACGCGTGGTATACTTTCAACTACTTTTTGAAGGTTTAGATAATAACCAGCAAAAACCCACCACTTTTCTTTTCTAGATTTGACTTTTAATTTATCTCTCTTGGGCTTAACTCGTTCTCGTAATATTGTTATTAATTCAAGATATTGAGAAGCTTCATCTAAAGTAAGATTTTCAAAACAAATTACATAACGTTGTGGTACCTGTTCAATATTTTCATTGATTTCCCTGCCAATTACATATGGACGAATGTATCTTTCGGTTTTACTATTTGAGCTGATAATTGACAAGAATTCCTTTTTTTCAATTATAAAACCAGTTCCGCAAACGTAATGTCCGACAAAACTTTTAGAATTATTCTGAGCTAATTTTGAAGGCAAATATTCTGGAAGATCATCCAACCATGATGATATAAATGGAACTTCATTTTCATCAAGGAAAGGTTTAATTTGTCCTCCCTTACCAATACATAATAAGTTAATCTCTACATTTGCATCACCGCCCCAATGTACAAATTTTTTGGCAAAATATATCATTCCTTCATTAATTATTATTTTCATCAATCCAGCAGATCTTGTATCACCTTGGCTGATAGTATTTGTAGCTATAAAACCCATTTGCCCAGGACTATTTAAAAGAATAAATGATTTTCTAAGAAAATATGTACATAGATCGACATTTTTATTGGTTGGAGAAAATTCAATTTGAAGAAAGTTTGCATATTTATCTCCCATTTCAGTACTAATCTTAAGACCACCTAAAAATGGTGGATTGCCAACAACAATATCAAACCCCTTTTTCTCATCATTCCAAAATATTTCTGGAAACTCGAACTCCCAATGGAAGGAAGTCATATCTTTCAGCATTAAATCTACTTTATCTTGCCATTGTTGCTGATCAGCGGGGAGAGGGTCTCCAATCTCATGCGTTTTTGCCAATAACTGGAGTCCGTGAGTAGAAATCTTAAGCCCCATTTTTCGTGCCACCAAGAGGTCGCCCACACGTTTATATGGAGCCAGGATGCTTTCTACATCGGCATAATCCAGCGCCTGCTGGTGTACATCTTCCACCCGGGTGATGATCTGGCTGGCAATCTTTTCCATCAAGGAACCCGCTTTGTTCAAGCTACGCAAGACGGGCAGAAGCGTATGGAACGCATATTGCCCCCGCGTTTCTGCAATGGCGGAACGGGCAGTGGTGCGGTTGAGTTCATTATTCTCCAGAAGGGCTTCGATTTCTTCCAGGCTGGCACCCAGCAGGCTGTTGCCCTGTTTGAGGTGGTGATCCAGGAAAGAGAGCGGCTTGCCTGACTGCATGGAAACCAGCCAAAGCGAGAGCTTGGCAAGTTCGACCGCCATTGGGTTAATATCCACGCCATACAGGCACTGCTCAACCACATGCTGGCGCCAGATCGCGGGGTTGAGATCCACGGCTACGTTTTCCCAGCGAGTACGCGCTAACGAGTGCAAAATGAAGTTGGTGATCTGATGGGCGGTATGCACCAGGAAATGCCCGCTGCCCATCGCGGGATCGCACACGCGCAATGTAAGAATCTGCTGCTTTACAAATTCTTCCAGACGCGCATCGATAAAATCCTGCATGGCAGGACGGCGGCTTGCAGGAGCCGCTTCCAAGTCGCGCAGCCAGCCATTGAAGTCATTTTCAAAAGACTGCCAACGCTCATCCAGCAAACGCAGCACGGTCTGACGTACCAGACGTTCCACCAGGTCTTCCAGGGTGTAGTGGGTACCGGTGGATTTGCGCTCATGAGGACTTTGCGCAAAATAGACTTGCCCGCTGGAAATAAGCTCATCATTCATCTTGCGGGGTGTATCCTTCAAAGGCAGGTAGCGTACCCGACCATCTTTTTCTCGACGCGCCAGCAGTTCCTCTTCGGCAATAAAGAGGCGGTATTCGATCATGCCTTCATACAGACTGCCCAGGTGGCGCACGGAGAGATCGCAGTAGTCAATCCGTTCCAGCCCGACGGGAAGATGCGGGGATTTGAGGAATGCCAATTGCACCAGCGCGTCCGCCAGATAGGTATTCTCGATGGAAAACTTACTGAGATAAGGATGCCCCGTATTATCGAACAACCCTCCATCGAAGGCGGGCACACCCAGAACAATATCCCCTACATCAATCCGATTAAACAGGGAAAGGAGCGCATCCCATAAACGGGTGGGGCGTAATGCAGCACGCTGAGGATCGCCATGCATGTCAAGCGCATCATCCACCAGGCGATGCAGGCTGATGTCATCATAGGCGGGATCGTCTACCGGCAGCAGTGCGCGGGCTTCGGCATAGAGAATAAACAGCAGACGGTAAAGCAAAAAGGTGGCATCGCGGTAGATTGCATTGCGCTCGGTGTCGCTGAAAACATGCCGACTTTGCGGGTCAACGGCGTGCACCAGCCCCAGACAAAGCTGGGCAATGATGCCGTCACCGCCGCCGGGAATATCCAAATTATCGCACACGGCATCTTTTAGATAACGCTCGGTTTTCTCGGTATAGTGCAGTGAACCTGCATAAAATTGATCCAGTCCAGATCGTCCTGTCTCCGTATCGGCTGCGAAGCCCCTTTCCAGGTTAAACAGGAAATAGAAGAGATAGGCAGCCAGGTCATAGTCCCGAGAAGCGGCATTGCTTTGGGTTAAGGAAGAAAGATCAATTTCCAGATAGGCTTCATAACGGCGCAACCCTTGTGCATCCAGCAAGCGCCATTGTTTGGCGTTGGTCAATACTACCCAGCGTAAACCCGCGGAGCGGGCGCAATCCACAGCTTTAACCATCCAATGCTGACCTTTGGGAATGCGTCCATCTTCCCGTACACCATCCAACATCCTTTCGGCAGGAACAATATACAACAGTCCCAGCGGTTTTTGGGCGTCCCAGGGGGCGGCAAGGATGTAAGCGACTGGATCGTTCTCCACCGGGGTTAAATCAAGGGATTGGTTTTGCAGGAGAGGACGAATAAGACTGGTCGTCATCGAGTCAAGCGAGGAAAGGTCAGCCTGCTGGAGCCAGGCGCGTGCGCTGCGCATGAGTGTGTAAGCGGAATTGATGTCTTCCTTGGTGGGAATGATTGAATTTAGAAAGGCATTACTGAAAAGGAGTTCATTCTTAAAATAATACATCTTGTTTGTCCCAGGATTTCAAGCCATAGATCCCTTGTCCATAACCTATGACGCATCCTTTATCTTTTTTCAAACGGATAAGAATTTGGAGTACATACTCCTCGGAGATGGGTCGTTCAGAATGCGTCTGATTATAAAAACGAACCAATTTTTTATAATGGACAGGATTGCCAATCTTTTCCATAGCAGCCAGTAAATCTTGGGTTCTACTGGAAGACTTACGAAATCGTTGTGGGATTGCACTTGGCATCCCCCATCTACTTAGCCCAAATATATCCATATCCAGGCGAACGAAAGGACCATCTTGTCGATACAACAAATTCTTTATAGATACCAACGTGAGCGGTGAGTCTGGGTATAACTGATAAAGCTTGTCAAGAATCTCTTGAGCACTGGCTGGTTTGTTAATTTTAAGAAGTGCGTTCACTACTTGGTCATGGTGGTTCTCACCTTCGTACTTCCTTCTTTTTTCAACCGTAAGACCTAACTCAGTCAACCCAATAAGGCCTTCTTTGGTTTTTGAGAAACGCGCATCGGAATTGGCGGCAACAACAATCGAAGCATAAGATACTCGCCATGTTCTCAGGACTTCCTCTGAGATTTCCGCTACTGACATCGGGCGATTGTGGGTGATAAGAATGCGGCGAATTGCATTTGGAATATTCCCATCATTGTGAAGCCCCCACTCAGCCAGTCCATACGTACCACGCCCAACCCGAACAAATTCATTTCGTCCCAACTTAGCGTGTACATTATGCTCGGAAAGCGGACGGTCAGGGTATAACTCATTGTATAAAGCAGCGATTTCGCTGAAGTGGGCAGGGCTGCCAATTTTCCTGAGCGTGGCTAGGACTCGCCGCGAGACTGTATCTTTTTCCGCCTGGATTGTCCAATTACCGCTGAGATCACGGTAAATTCGTTCCGTATCGCTTAAACAAAGTGCGATATTAAGGGCAAGGTCTTCGTCCAATGTAAGTAATCCATCTGAGCGATGAAGCTCGGAATACAACTCAACCCATTGCATGGGATGGGATATCTCCGAAAGGATTTCTCGAATTCGATTACTTGCCAATATGATTTGCTCTTGGTCATAGGTCTTCTTCAATGACCAGCCGTTTAGATCTCCAATGTATTTTAGACGCGTGCGGGACTTATCGGTATCATCTTTAAAAAGCTCCAGTTGTTGAAAAAGTTCAATTAAACCACCCGCATCAAAACCAACATCCAATAATTCGTCTTGCAGCTCTTCAGCAAGCCGTTTCGATGAGATGACTCCACTGTGTCGTTGGATGGACTTCTTCATTTTACCAACAAGTGTAAAATGTGTCATGGTACTCAGCTTATTCGTGAGTTTGAGTATAGCATTATGCTCAATCTGCCGAATACGTTCGCGCGAAACGCCGAACTGCTCGCCAGCAGTCTGGAGAGTTAACTTCTGTTCTCCACACAAACCGTAACGAATTTCAAGAATAAGCCTTTCTTTCTGTCGCAAGGCACCAAATAGAATTTGAATATATTCTTTCGTATTAGAGTGCTCCTCCATTTTGGAAGCTGTTTCTATATTATTATCAATATTTTGAATTAACCCTAGAACATCCAAAAGATAACTCAGGTTTTTAGGTTTTATGTCTAAATTTTGGTTTATATCTTGTGTAACCTGCGTAGATGAAAGCATATTCATTCAATAAATCACATTTCTCTCAACTTACCCACAATAATTGCCAAGTACTTCCCGAATAAAAAACTCTAACTTTCTTGTGCAGATCGGGGAATAGAGCTCTGCACATAAACAAACAGCCGCTTACGATTTTGCGCAAGCGGCTAGAACCCATTCAAAAACCGCCAGATGCTTAACCTGCTTTGGCTGTCACCGAGAGTGGGCCTGCACTACTCGGATTTCTATCTGTTTTGCTATGAACAAGATTATACCATGAGAAATGAAAACGGTTACTTTGCTTTTCGTTTATCCACAAAATGAATTTATCGCCATCCACTTAAACAGAAATGGCTAAAATAGAGATTCAAGGAAAACATTAATTCATGGTTTATTCTTTTTCGCAATGATATATACAGTAAATTTACCTGTTTCCATACACACATGGGCGTCAGGATAGTGAAACAGATCGACTATACGCAACGGAGAGAGAAAATGACTGCGCATGAGTGCCAATTTTTCACCGATGGCAATCAGTTTCACTGCGAAAGTACGTATATCCGGCTCTTCGATGACAATGCAACCACCGGGTTGCAATACCCTCCAGAGTTCGTCTATTGTTTGGTTCTGATCATAGACATGATGGAGCGCATCCACCATGAAAATGCGCGCAAAGGTTTCATCAGGAAAGGGCATGGTTTCCGTACGAGAGCAGACTGGGTTTAATCCGTCCTTTTGGCGAGCTTCGGCAAGCATCTTATAAGACAGATCAGCTACAACAATCGGATGCGCCTTGCCAATCATAAATTGGGCTACTCTTCCTGTGCCTCCCCCAGCATCCAATAATGCACCGGAAACGGGTAAATCAATTAGTTTCCACATCTCTTGGGGATCTTTGGGAGGAATAAAGGTTTCATAGATCGGAGCCAATAGGTCAAAATGATCAAAGATAGGCTTAACGATTCTCTTCATCCCTCAATTATACTCAAAATACTGTTTAGGCATACATAACGCACCTTAAGGTTTTTTATACTTGACTCTTGACACAAGAACGCATGTTCTATATAATCCTTATAGAAGGATTAAGCGATGGCGTTCTGGAAACAATTTACAATTCATCTGCCTTTT
>JBAWYZ010000045.1:0-12136 GCA_037143255.1 Leptolinea sp.
GTAATGGGGGGAATGGCCGGTCTATTCAGTGGTTTTTTTCAGACATTCTGGCTCACGAATTCGCTATATACGCCTTTTGTTGTTGCGATTAGCGCGATACTGGGCGGAGTCTCGTTTCGGCAAAAGTATCGAGGTGGGGTTTACAACGCGCTAAGACGCCCATCTGGTGCGGCTGCTATCGTTACAGTTTCGGCCTATCTGTTATCAACTACCGCTGCTTTTAGTGATTCCAGCAATTCATTGGCTGCCAGGCTGGATGATTGCCTGACGATCTGGCGGACTGATTTACTTACCATAATTCTTCCCTTGCTGTTTGCTGGATTGATTGGTGAAATTTTATTTATCAGAAAGATGGGCCCGTGGCGAAAAAGCAATGTTTTATTACCATCGCCTGATGAAGGTTTTTCGGATAGCAAATTCTGGCGGATTTCACTTCCGGTTTGTCTGATTTTTGTTTTCCTATTTTCGCAGGCTATTTGGAGTATTCAAACCAGGCAACTTAATAAAATTTTGCAAAACAGTATTGCGTCACATGCCGGGTTGGCGGCGGGTTATTGGGCGGAAGAAGAACTGGCTTTGGGAGCTAGGGCAAAAGAATTTGCCAAACCTGAGTTGATGGAACTTTCGCCCATGGATTTTTTCCTTACTGCTCAAAAAGCAGTCAATAATGAAAACTTACAAATAAGCATTGTAAGTCAAAAAGGGTTGGTGATCCACCAGTATCCCAACAGTGAGGAAGCGCTCAAGTATTCAGCCGAAGTCTTAAATGCGGTAAAATCTGGCTTGAGCGGAAATTCAACACCTGTTTTAAATCAACATTCAAGTGAAGAAATTCAGTTTCTAACTCTAATAAGTATTCAACCAATTCAAAATGGGGAAGGTAGACCGAGTGGGGTAGTATTGCTCCAAGAGGGATTATCCCCGCGGCCTTCGAAATCCAAGTTTTGGGCTGAAGTCACCCAAATTGAAGAAGCTGGGGGCGTAGTATGGGTTGTTCCAACCAATGGCTCATTGCCAACTGTGGATGAGATTGCCCCGGCAGATATTCAGTCGAGGGTATTTCCGGGGGAATTCCTTGCTTATGGAAATGGAAATTCTAATGCGCGTTATGCATACTGGCCATCCACAACGGATTGGAATATTTTTATCAAAATGTCTTCGACGGCAGTCAGCGAAAACCTGCTCCCCGAATTTCTTAAGCAAACTCTATTGCTGGTTATCGGATTCGCAATCTTATTGCTGTTGTTGAATTTGTATTGGTTGAATCTATTTCGCGATGAACAGCGCTTGTTACAGGCTTCCAGGCAAATCTCTAGAGGGGACTATAGCCCACTGTTAGTTATGCAAGAAATATCTGAATTAAGCGACCTAGCAAAGGCAATTGAACAAATCAGAGTTAATGTTAAAGTTCAAACCGACGAAGCTCAGCGATTAATTTCTATCGGCAGGGGGGTAGCTTTTAAAGAAGAATTCGGGTCTGCAATTGAACCGATTTTAAATGCGGCAATAAGAGGCGATGCTTCCAGTGCGAGGGTAATATTAATGCCCCCCCAAGTTGAAAGCGTAATTAAATCTGCAATGCGTCGGTTTGGTCTGGGCGAGCGGAGTGATGTTTATGCCGTTTTGGATAACCAGTTGCTGGAGATTTGCAAGCGGGAAGGAATTTTTGTTATTCGCAATACGGCACGTAGCCGCAGAATCGACTTAAACTCCGCAGTGACGGTGCCTTCGTCCATTGTTGGTTTGCCAATCTATTTGGAAAAAGACGATTTCCTCGGTGTTTTTTGGGTTGGATATGAACGACCTCAGATATTCCCAGAAGAAGAAGTTTCTCACTTAAAAATGTTGGCATCTGAAATTGCTGTTGCGGCTGCTGGTGAACGACGGCTTACAGAAACCGAGCATGGTAGAAAACAATTTGAAGCTCTGTTGGGCGCCATTCATGATCCTTTGCTGCTGCTGGATGTTTCTGGTGAAGTCATATTCGCAAATGAGGCGGCATCATCTTTAGACGGATTGATTTTACGGGACGAGGACGGAAAACGGGTTGCCGCATTACCTTCCCTGCAAAAATCGATCCCCGGAGGTTTTTCTGAATTTTCTGAGGAGGGGATCATTCGGGAAATACAACTGGCTAGTGGGCGCATCTTTTCAGCCCGGTTCACCCCATTTGAATCGGACGGGCGATTTGGTGGGTCGCTGTGTGTTCTAAGGGATGTGAATACTTATACCGAAATGCTAGCCCGCAAAGGCGAGTTTGTTGAAACTGTCAGCCATGATCTTCGTCAGCCTCTGGCTATGATCAGCGGCTATGCAACTATGATCCAGATGGTTGGAGCAATTAATGATCAACAAAATTCTTATCTGCAAAAGATTACAAACGGTCTGGAAACGATGAATAAAATGGTCAATAATATTCTTGATTTGGGAAGAATTGAGAATGATACACGGTTGCGGATGGAGGAATTGCAGGCTGAGACGCTTGTGTCTCAGGTGGTCAATGAGTTGGTTCCGCAGGCAAACCAGAAAAAGATTGTATTGTCTGATGTAACGCAAAAAACAGATTCAGCATTGGTAATTGCAGCAGATGCCGAACTTCTGCATCAGGCATTAATTAATGTTGTGGAAAATGCCATTAAATTTACAAATATTGATGGGAAAGTGGATGTGTGGGTCGAAAAAATTGGAAATCGGTGTGTATTCAACATTCAAGACAACGGGATTGGAATTTCACCCATCGATTTACCCGGTTTATTTAATAAAAGCTCCCGTAACCCAATCCGAGAATCAGTCCAGCGGGCATCGAAACTGGGTCTGACGATTGTAAATTCAATCGTTGAACTTCACGGAGGGAAAGTTGAAGTAGAAAGTCAGTTGGGTAAGGGCAGTCTATTTCGGATAGAAATCCCAATTTGATAAACGAATTTCTTGCATTCCGGTAATTCTTTGTTATAATAATCAATTGCATTATACAGAATAAATATTTGCTTGCTACCAGATGCGAACGAGGAATATTGAACGCATCTTGATATTTTGCCAATACCCATAGTCACGAGGAGGCAGTTTAGTGGAAACCAAGGGATTAACGGCGCTGCGGATTAGTCTGGCTTCCCCTGAGACCATAAGAAGTTGGTCTTACGGAGAAGTATTGAAACCGGAGACAATCAATTATCGGCGTCTCCGTCCGGAAAAGGACGGTTTGTTTTGTGAAGCGATTTTTGGACCAACGCGTGATTGGCAATGCTACTGCGGAAAGTATAAAAATCCGCGCTTCAAAGGTATTGTCTGCGACAAATGCGGTGTAGAAGTTACCCGCTCATCTGTGCGTCGGGAACGGATGGGGCATATTGAACTGGCCACACCTGTTGCCCATATCTGGTACACCCGCCGCATTCCTTCCTACTTAGGGCTATTATTAGATATTACTCGAAGGAATCTGGATCGAGTTTTATATTTTGCCCAGTACATTGTTACTTATGTTGATGAAGAAGCCCGTCAAAAAGCCTTGAAACGTTTGGAAGATGAGATAAATGTTTCTGAACGCGAACAAGCCCAACAGATCAATGCCAAGATCATTGAAGTGAAATTAGCACGGGATCGAAAGCTGGAAGAGCTGCGCCAACAGATAACTGACCTTGAAACTCGGGCAGATGAGCAAATTGCCAGCCGCCTTGAACCAATTATTCAAGAAGGCCAACGGTTAGAGCTTGACTTGCAGGAAAACCTGGGCAAACCGGCCAAGAGTCAGATTATTTTTACCGCTGCAAAAGTGAACATTGCCGATAAAGGTGATGTTATTACTGCCCAGAGTGTCGCGACTGTCCAAAAAGCGGTCAAGATGCGTCTGGATGAAATCGACGCTGAATTCCGCGATCAATTGCAGCGGGAAATCGACTCCTTGAAGTTGAAAATAGATGAGGTCAAGGCAGAAGCCGATCTCAATATGGAGAATCTCAGGAACCAGTTAGAGGATCAATCTACTGAATCCATTGATCAAAATTCTCACCAACGCGATGAAATTCAGGAACTCCGGCCCTTCACCTTTGTCAGCGAACAACGCTACCGCGAACTCAAGCAACGTTGGGGTCAAGTATTCAAAGCTGACATGGGTGCGGAAGCTTTCTACGATATTCTTAAACGGCTGGATTTGGACAAACTGTCGGAAGATTTATGGCACGAAGTACGAACCTCGAAAAGCAAACAGAAGCGCAAAAAGGCTACTGACCGGTTGAAGGTCGTAGAAGGTTTCAGGCGCTCTGGCAACCGACCTGAGTGGATGGTTCTAGCAGTATTGCCAGTCATCCCGCCGGATTTACGCCCCATGGTTCAATTGGATGGTGGTCGATTTGCTACCTCTGATCTAAATGATTTGTACCGTCGGGTTATTAACCGCAATAACCGCCTAAAACGGCTATTGGAATTAGGCGCTCCGGATGTGATTGTCCGCAATGAAAAACGGATGCTTCAAGAAGCAGTCGATTCGTTGATCGACAACTCTCAGCGTGGCAAAGCCCTTTCCCGGCGTGGACGCCGCGAGCTGAAATCCCTGAGCGATATGCTCAAGGGAAAGAAAGGTCGCTTCCGTCGCAATCTTCTCGGAAAACGGGTGGACTACTCAGGCCGTTCGGTTATTGTTGTTGGTCCAAACTTGAAACTGTATCAATGCGGGTTACCAAAAACTATGGCGCTTGAACTCTTCCGGCCATTTGTGATTGCCCGTCTGGTTAAACATAATTATGCCGCCAATGTTAAAGGCGCCCGCCGGTTTATTGAACGCAATCGACCGGAAGTGTGGGAGGTTTTGGAAGAGGTGATCAAGGACCGCCCGGTGCTTGTGAACCGCGCTCCGACATTGCATCGGTTGGGTATTCAGGCCTTCGAGCCAATTTTGATTGAAGGCAGCGCTATACAACTGCATCCGCTTGTGACTACCGCGTTCAATGCCGACTTCGATGGCGATCAAATGGCCGTACACGTGCCTCTTTCCGAAAAAGCCGTTGGAGAAGCCCGGCGTTTGATGCTAGCCTCTCGCAACCTATTAAAACCGGCTGATGGCGAACCGATCATTAGCCCTTCAAAAGATATGGTACTGGGCGTCTACTATTTGACAACCAGTGACACTTTGAAACATAAGGGTGATGGTGGCATTTTTGCCAACTGTGATGAGGTCGAATTGGCTTACGGTCTGGATAAAATCGATATCCATTCAAACATTACTGTTCGGGCAAAGACCTGGGTTGATGAAAAAGGGGATCATCTGCCGGAGTTAACCGAGAGAATGATTCAGACCACCACCGGACGAGTGATTTTCAATCGCATTCTTCCGATGGATGTTCAGTTTACGAATGAAGAACTGGATAAGGGTGGCGTAAAGGACTTGATTGCCCAGATTTATGAAGTGTGTGGGCAGGAAGTTACCACGGAAGTAGCTGACCGGATTAAGGATATTGGATTTGAATACGCGATGCGCTCCGGCTCAACGATTGCAGTTTCCGACATCACCGTTCCGGAAGACAAACGCGAGATACTGGCAAAATCACAGAAGGATGTCGATGGGTTGCAGCGGGATTATCGCCGTGGGTTACTTACCGAGCAGGAACGAAACGAACGCACGATCGAAGTTTGGCAGCAGACCACCAAAGATGTTGCTGATGCGGTCAAAAAATCAATGGACCCGACCGGTAATCTATCTACCATGGCCAATTCAGGCGCTACCAAAGGTGGTTTTGGGCCAATTTCTCAATTAGCTGGTATGCGCGGTTTGATGGCTGATCCGGCCGGGCGTATTATTCGTCTACCGATTAAGTCGAACTTTCGTGAAGGTTTGACAGCTTTGGAATATTTCATCTCCACGCATGGCGCCCGGAAAGGTTTGGCCGATACCGCTTTGCGTACGGCTGATGCTGGTTACCTGACCCGGCGTCTGGTCGATGTAGCCCAGGATATGATTATCAATGAATACAATTGCGGAACTCAAGAAGGAATCATCATCCGCAAGAGTGATGACATTGCAGGACAATCAATGGGTACCCGTTTATACGGTCGTACCGTTGCGGAAAGAGCTATTGATCCGCGTACTGGAGAAATCCTGGTAGAGCGTGATGATCTTCTCGATCATGAAGCCATTCGCCGGGTGATGGACTCTGGCATTTCCGAAATGAAAGTTCGGTCTCCATTGACCTGCGAGCTGACCCACGGAATCTGTCAGAAATGCTACGGTATGGATCTTGGCCGGGGAAACATTGTTGAGCTGGGTTCGGCTGTCGGAGTTGTGGCTGCGCAGTCCATTGGTGAGCCAGGTACGCAGTTGACCCTGCGCACATTCCATACCGGTGGTGTGGCGGCTGGCGGTGATATCACGACCGGTCTTCCCCGTGTGGAAGAGTTATTCGAAGCCCGGCGCCTGCCAAAAGGTGAAGCTGTAATTTCGCAAATAGCTGGTATCGTAAAGATAGTCCAATCTGATAAATATAGCGATCAATGGGTCGTCCGCTTGGAAAACAGCGAAATGATTAGCGACGAGTACGAAATCCCAGAAGGCTGGACTGTTTCCGTCAAGGATGAAGATCAGGTTTCTGTTGCAGATAATCTAGCGACAATGGGTGAGGCAATCATCAAAGCCGAACATGCCGGCCGGATTCGGATCGAAGGCTCACGGGTTATCAATTCATACGAACAGCGCGAGTCTGAAGAGTATGAAATCCCAAGCACGGCACGTCTACTTGTCAAAGAAGGCGACCATATAGGCGCTGGTGAACCGCTGACGGAAGGTTCTTTGAACCCCCACATCATTTTACGAATCAAAGGCCGCGATGAGTGTATGAAGTACTTGCTTGTGGAAATCCAGAAGGTGTACCGCTCACAGGGACAGAATATCAATGACAAGCACTTTGAGGTCATCATCCGAAAAATGCTGGGCAAGGTTCAGATTATTCGCCCAGGCGACTCCAAGTACTTGCCGCAGCAGCTAGTGGATCGGTTGGTAATTTACAAGACCAATGACAATCTAATGACCGAATCCAAACAGGGCGCCAAGTATGTAGAAATACTACTGGGTGTTACAAAAGCATCCCTCAGCACTGATTCCTTCCTGTCGGCCTCGTCTTTCCAGACCACCATTAAGGTATTGGCAGGCGCTGCGATTGAATCCAAAGAAGATCCATTGTATGGTCTAAAGGAAAATGTTATTATCGGTAAACTGATCCCTGCGGGGACTGGTTTTATCCATGGACGATTTACGGAAGAGCATGCCAGACCGGAACTGGAATCACCAGAAGCTGAATTGCCATTAGCTTTACCGTAATCACTATCAAATAATCAAAAAAGATCCTGAGCTATCAGGATCTTTTTTTAGTTAATACTGGAGTAGTGGTAGGATATTTCCCCGTTAATAAGACCAATTGTATCGGTCCCTCTTCGCGTGGTAACGCCTGAGACAGCGTTCCAGGAGAAATTTCGGCCGGGGTCTGACCCGGTAATGGACGTTAGCGCGAATGACACATTTGGAAGTCGGTTTGCAAAGAGATCTATGTACCAGGCGCGAATCGCAGCTCGACCTTGAATCGTCCGTTCACCGGTGATGTGGACAGCATTTTCCGTGTAAAGCAGCGCAACCATATCGGCATTGTGGGCATTCAATGCGCTGAACAGTTTTTGCACAATACCAAAGGGTTGGCTAGTCGGGTAAGGAAAAGCGGCAATCTCGTTCCACAAGTGGGATAAATATTTGCGGCAGTAATCCCAACTGAAGAAATTCACTGCCGGAATTTGCAAAGAAATAGCAGTTGTTAAGAAATCATGAATATCGGCGGTGGTCGGTTCCCAGCCTTTATTGCTATAAGTTGGCCCGGTAGCCAGATAAGGCCGGTAAGGTGAAATCCTCTGAAATTCACGAAAAGACCGCAGTAGTTGTGGTCCGGCGTTGTGCGCCTGTTCCCAATAAACCTGCGGCATGTTGTAGTCAGATCGATTGAGAAAGTCACTCCAGGGAAACTGCATATGATAGGAGGGAAAACGGAAAGAACAAATGGCAATCGGCATACTGCCCAGATACCCGCGCAGGTCTGAAATATAGCGGCGGGCGGCCGCGTCCATGCCGGAGGCTTTATATTCCACTTCAGCATCAATCACATAACCATCCAGACCTAAAGCCCGCGCTCGGCGACCGCCATTCCAGGCTTCTCCATCCGGGTCTCCGCCGTACACATAATGCCAACCCCAGACCTGGATGCCGACATTATGCAACGCTTGAACAACCCCTGGAACATAGTCGAAACTGGAAACGGTATCTACATTTGAAAGATTCATGCCATCGGCAATTTTTATTAAGACGTGTGAAAGTCCCGCTGCTTGAGCAGATGTCGCAATCCCTGTTGGGCTGCCGGATTCGCAATCGCGAATTTTCCAGATAAAGAAACCTTTTCCGGTCAGACCCATCGGAAAATGCCTGAATTATTTGGATGAACCGTCCGAATTAAGCGTACCTTCCAGCTCCAATAGTGGTGCGATTTTTCGCATAGCCAGGATGACGTTATCAACATGTTGCCATATCTCCAACCCATAACACTGGGTATTGGCTGCAATTTCTTCCCGATTGATGGCGGCTGCAAAGGCTTTGTCTTTCCATTTTTTCTTAACCGACGAAGCTGATAAATCATATAGAGAGCGCGATGGGCGGACCAGCGCTACGGCGGTGATCAGTCCAGTTAATTCATCACACGCTGCAAGGCATTTTTCCATGGGTGTGATCCGTTCGATACCTTCGCCGTGACTCAGAATTGCCTGCACAATCTCTTCTGGAACTTTCTTCTCTCTGAGCAGGGGCGCGCCGGCTGAGGGATGTTCTTCCATGGAAGGATGAATTTCCCAATCGAAATCGTGCAATAAACCTGCCAACCCCCAGATTTCAATATCCGCCCCGGCTATTTCTGCATAAAACCGCATGGCAGCTTCAACCGAGAGCATGTGTTTAATCAAGCCGGTGTTTTTGACATAAAGCGTTACGATTTGATAGGCTTCTTCACGGGTTGTCATTTTTGTTTTCCTCTGAAGTTGATTCGGGTAAATCACCGTCTCGTGGGAATATTGGTTCTGGTTCTCCCAAAATCGGTTGTGGTTTACTGATAAATAAATCAATAAAAGCTGTAAAAGTGGCCGGGATTTCACGAATCCGCCAGTACACATAGGTACTAAGCCGGTAATTTCTTCGATCTGCGCTAATGCCAACGGTATTTAGTCCTAGCATTTTGCAGATATACAGCGCTCTGGGGAGATGATAATCTTGAGTTACCAGCAGGGCTTCTGTGATGCCAAAAATGGATTTTGCTCTGTAACAGGTATCATAAGTTCTCCGACCGGCATAATCCAGTACAATGGCGGCTTCTGGGACACCCAGTTGAATAGCATACTTCTGCATAGCGCCGGGTTCGTTATAATTTACTGTACTATTATCACCACTCATCAATAATTTCTCAACTTTTCCTGCTTTATACAATTCTACAGCCGTTTGAACCCGGTCTCTCAAAACAGCCGATGGGGATCCATCACGATATAAACCTGCCCCAAAAACGATCGCGGTCTTTCCAACAGGAGCCGTACCCAATGGAAATCGCGAACCAGCCGAAGTTATGTAGGCGATTACGGACGGTAGGAGACCAATAATTATGAGTAGAATTAGAAGATACAAAAGCAGTTTTCTGATTGGAATATTTTTCACAATAAAAACAGATTCTACCATGCCAAAATGTTTCTCGGCTGCATGATTATGCAACTGGAAATAAAGGAATACGTACAATAATATAGGAAGAAAAGTTAGGAGCGAAAATGAAGACACGTCAATTTATTGGACTGGTACTGTTTGTATTTGTGGTCATTATTTTGATTGGGGGCAGTGTTTTTGTATTTCTTACTCAACAAGTGAGTCAGATCGAACAACGGACAATAGGACCGATTCAACAGGTGAATAAAGATATGGCAACTCGGGTTGCCCGGTTTCTGGAACCGACGCCAACAATTATTCCAGACCCGGTGAGTATCATCCATGAAGTTCGTTCACTGGCACGCCTGGAAACGATTCAATATACGGTCGAGAAGGTGATCACCGCCGATTCTGGCCGGGAAGACTTGACTGCGCTATTTGGAGATAAATTGCTATTTGTGGCGCATGGCGAAGTTATCGCCGGGATGAACTTACAAAAGATTCAGTTGGAAGACATCACCCTGAACGGCAAGGTTGTTACCGTGAAACTCCCTGCTGCTGAAGTTTTAGTCACCCGTTTGGATAACCAAAAATCGTATGTGTATGATCGGCAGACTGGCTTACTGGTGCATCAAAATAAGGAGTTGGAAACGTTAGCACGCCAAAGCGCTGAACAGGAAATTTATAAAACTGCCATTGATGACGGCATACTGAAGCAAGCGCAGACCAATGCTGAAAATTACCTGGATCGCCTTATCCGGTCACTTGGATATGAGGAAGTGATTTTTATAAAGCAATAAATGACAGCCTACATCCTGTCTGTCCAACTGTTATTGGCATATTTCTTCTGAACCAATTCTTCAGCCAGGCGATATTCAACCGGAGATAGGTCTCCAGGAATCAGGGTTAATTCAAGTGTTTCGCTGAAAGCTGTTTGGAAAGTCTCAGCCGCCAGTTCGATGGATATCTTTTTATTTAGCACGGTTTCAACGTTTGTAGCATGTTCAAGAAGTCGGGTGGCAGCCTCGGTTCTTTCTAGTGCATTATTGTAGTGAAGTACCTGCATGATTCGAGCGATATCTCCAAACAGGGGAAGGGAGCCGTGCTGCAATATCCCTTCTTTCTTGCGAGCCTGGGCGCTGCCAATTAATTTTTTTCCACCGACAGTGATTTCATAATTGGATGGTACTTCAAAGCAAACTGGCCCCAGACTGTTTTGCGGTGATTCTGCATGTGGATCAGCCTGGGCTTTCAGTCCCAGCATGTCCAAGGTTTTTAACAAGGCTATGGATAATTGGCGGTAGCTTTCCAATACGCTTCCTGAAACTCGGGGTTCATTCAGAGGTGCGATTACAGAATAGGTTAATTCATCAGTGTGCAGGATAGCCCGCCCACCGGTTGGTCTACGAACCAGAGTCCATCCATTTTCGTGAAGCGCACCCAAATCTACATCCTTGATGGACTGTGCGTATCCGATTGAGAGACAGGCGGGTTCCCAGGAATACAGCCTGAGCGTTGACAACGAGCGGCCGGCGCCAATTTCCAGCAGAATGGCTTCATCAACGGCCATGTTCCAGGCGCCAATAGCCGGAGGGGAATTGATGATGCGCCAGAGATTTGCTTGCATGATTTTCGGATTATACCGCGTGTTCCCTGCAGACCTGATTCATGCTAGAATCAACCCGATATGGCCGAAAATAAGTTTTACCTTACACATCCACAACCTACAGTTGAGGTCTACTTGCAGGATGGACGGGTGATCCGTGGAGAGCGCGGGAAAGAAATTGTCAATTTTCTACGGGCTTTACCTGAATGGGATAATCCGCCAATCGTTGGGGCAGTGATCAATGGTGAATTGCGCGAATTGACTTACCCGATTGATATTGATTCACGCGTATTGCCGGTGACGATGTCCGATTCAGATGGTACCCGAATATACCGCCGCTCGTTGACATTTCTGTTAGAAGCCGCGTTTGAAGAGATTTATCCGGATTATCAGTTGACTATTGACCATTCTGTTTCATCTGGCGGATTTTTCTGTCAGGTAATCGGGCAAGGGCAGATTTGCAGTGTGGATTTCCCCAGGCTGGAAAAACGGATGAGAGAAATTGTTGCTGCGGATAGCTCTTTTACGCGTGAACAAGTCCCGGTTTCAGAGGCTATTGAGTACTTTCGAAACCATGGCAATGATGACAAAGTCCGGTTATTGAAATACAGGCAAAAAGATAGCCTGGTTCTTTACCGTTTGGTTGACCACCGCGACTATCACCATGGCTATATGGTTCCATCAACCGGCTTTCTAAAATGGTTTGCGTTATCTTCATTTGGCGATGGATTTGTTTTGCAATTTCCCAGGCGACATGCACCAAAAGAACTCCTACCTATGCCGGAGTATCCGAAACTGCTGGCTACTTTTCATCAATATGGAAAATGGCTCAA
>JBAWYZ010000046.1:0-11998 GCA_037143255.1 Leptolinea sp.
GAAAAGGCCATAGGCGGTGAAAAACGACCAGCCTGGATGTTGGCCTCTTTCGGATTAATCGGCCTGCTGGTCCTTGCTATTCTCGCGGTTTCAATGATTGCGGTTTTTGGTTTGATAAAACCTGTTGAGAAAACATTGGCGGTTTCCCAGCTTCCGGATGCCACTTTCGCCGCATCACCGACTGGTGAGGTTGCGGGTTTTGCTGGAACCCTTGTTGTAAATCAGGCATTGGTTAATCCAACTCCTGTGGTACAAATTGTAATTACCGGAACACCGACAGCCGAACCGACCAAGTCTACGATTGGACAGGGCAAATGGATCGCTTTTTCAAGCGACCGCGCGGACGGGGCTACATTCCAAATCTGGCTTATTCAGATTGGGCTCAATAATGAAGGCAAGCCGGTTTCACTGCAGCAAAAGCAATTGACGAATTCTTCAGGTAATAAAACCCATGCAGCCTGGTCACCAGATGGGAAGTTCCTGTTGTTTTCAGCTCCGGCGGTTGATGTAGCCAATGGATTGGATATCTGGCGAATAGCGGTTGATGGGGGAGAAGTTGCCGATTTATCCAACCGAAAGGGCGATGACCTTTTTGCGGCCTGGTCGCCGGATGGGAAATTGATTAGTTATACGAACAACGGCAGAGCGGATGGAATCTTGCAATTGTATTTGATGGATGCGACCGGAGGGAACCACCAGCGCATCAGCACGGATTATGAAGAATCGCAGGGCATCTGGCCGCCAAATATGCAGTCCCTCTTTTATGTGATTAGAGCTAGCGACAACCATTATTTTTACCAACGGGCAGGTCAAAGCGAATACAAAACTCCACAGCCATTTGATAACAACGAGGTTTTCGGGCGATTGGGGCAGGTGACCGATCCGGCTTTCTCTCCCGATGGCACACTGTTGGTTTATACTCGTTCAAAAGGCCATGATCAGCGCATTGGAGTGGCAGAATACCAATCTAAAGGCGCTGCCTTCAATTTGATAACCAGTACTGGAAAGGATTTTGACCCGACCTGGGCACCGGATGGGAAGTGGATTGCCTTCACATCAGAGCGGGATGGTAACCCGGAAATCTATATCATGTCATCCGCCGGTTTGATTCAAACCAATGTTAGTCAGTCTTCAGCGCGGGAGATGTATCCCGCCTGGCAGCCATAATTAATCTGGACGACTGGCCCGCGGACCTTTTTGCTGCGGTTTCTTTTTGGAAACGCGAGGTTTTTTGGCAACTGGGGTTGGTTTTCCGGCAGTGGGGTTGAGCAGCAAATTCAGTTGAAATAATGCCTGGCCATCATATTCCCGTCGGCCGCACACATCGCAAACCCAGGCTGGAAAATCCGGTACGGTGATTAAATCATCATTTAACCAGGTGAGGTAGGTAATTTTTTTGCGGTGCATGATGCCCGCCTGGCATTCTGGGCAAGCGGCTCCGCGTGTTTGCAAGGTATCAACCATCGGAACCCTCCATAATTTTCTGTGCATCCGCATAGATTAATGTCAGCGCTTTTTCAGGTGGATGAATGCCGTCTGCGGCTTTGACTATCATAGTATTTCCAACAACCCGCCGCATCAGATTAACATCCTCTACCGAGGCGCCTGAACTGCTGAACCTGGCGTCGGTTTTGACATAATCGGCTCCGCCAGCCTGTGCAAGTAAACAGGCGTTGATTTTTTCATGTTGCGTAAGGAGAGCTGTTTCAAGGATCACTTTTACTATTTTACCTGTAGAATGCATTTATTGGGAAACTGTAAATATTTCATCCCGCACAGCCTGGTATTCCCCGGCCTTTAATTGTCCGACCGAAATAACCAAGTCGATTTCAGATGGGCCTATTTTGATATACGTTCGAGCTTCAAAGATTTTTGTGGTTGTAGGAAATTCACCGAGTGGAAAACCAGCAATATTACAGACGGAAATTGGGCTGTCTTTGCGTAAATAGATAACCATCGGCAGGTACACTGGATTGGTGTACACACTGGCAATCTGCCATTTCAAAGCCTCTTCGCTAAGGATTCGTACATCATCCGGGGTGGATTCAGGTTTGTGTAAGGCTGATTCCAGGTACTTGTGGACTGGCAAACCCAATTGACCGGTACCGCGCGGGAGGGGCGAGAGTGTGTGCTGATACTCTGTGGCCTGGTCAAGAATCTCGGTGAGGTTTTTCATGGGGCAGCCTGGGCGGCAGCGTTGACAATATTGGGATGGGTAATTAAGTGAGCATTCTGAAGAGGCCAATATATTACGATGGCTTTACCCATGATGTTCTCTATCGGAACAAATCCCCAGATATGTGAATCGGAAGAAGAATTACGGTTATCACCCAGTACAAAGATGGAACCAGATGGAACCTGCCATTCACCTTTATAGGTTGGATTGGCCATAATATACGGTTCTGTGAGCGGTTGCTTGTTGACCAGTATCTTGCCATTATTTATCTCAACCGTATCACCTGGCAGACCGATCAGTCGCTTGATATAATCTTCGCTGGGTTGGGGGGGGTAATGAAACACCACAATATCACCGCGGCTCATGCCGCTGAATTTGTAGGTAAGTTTATTGACCAGCAGAAACTCGCCCGGCAAAAGGGTTGGCTTCATGCTGACGTTTTCTACCCGGACTCGGGCAACCACAAAATCGATCATGAAATACAGCACAATTGCCAGAAGCAGGGTCTGAATAATTTCTCTTATTATTGCGAATATTTGAGAGCGCCTGGATTCAGGTACATCAACCGGTTCCGTAATTATTAGATCGGATGCGGTTGGATAGTCGGATGGGTTCTGTTGAATGTTCATATATTGATTTGATTATAAGTCCCCATCCTGAGCTTCACAAGGAAAGGAAGGAGGCATTCTCACTTTTCTATAAAATTTTGGATCAGGCAATTCCACTCAGGAATGGAGAGCGTCTCCGCCCGCCGCATCGGGTCGATACCCGATGCAGTCAATAATCCTGCAATATTCTCCGGCGAGGAATGCAGGCCGGCGGATAATGAATTGCGCAGCATCTTGCGTTTTTGACTGAACCCGGCTTTGATAAGTCTGAAGAATACATTGATTCGATCGAATGGGATGAGGGGTTCCGGAAACAAATCAATGCGCACAATGGCCGAATCAACGTTTGGAGAAGGATAGAACGCCTCCGCGGGTAGCCGGCCACAAATTGACGGGCTGCCATACACCTGCACGCTGAGCGCCAGCAGGCTCATATCTCCAGGGGTGGCGCAGATCCGTTCTGCTACCTCGTTCTGGATTGTCAAAAGCATTCGGGTAGGCTTTATGGATGCCTCTAAAAGATGGCGAATTACCGCTGATGTGATGTAATAGGGGATATTAGCCACCACGAAGTACCCTGGTTCCAGATGAAGTTCCTCTATAGGGATTTCCAAAATATCACCGGTAATAATTTGGACTTTATCATTAGAACCGACTACTTCTGTTAAAGCTGGAATAAGGAAAGTATCCAATTCAACCGCCACCACCCGCTTTGCCACTTCCGATAACGCACAGGTTAGGCTGCCCAACCCGGCACCGATTTCCAGTACATCGGTTTCACTGGTGACTTCGGCGCTCTTCACAATTTGTGTGAGAATTGCTGGATCCAACAAAAAGTTCTGCCCGAGCGATTTTTTGGGTTTGATGGCGTGTCGGCGCATTAAATCGCGGAAGTCATTGGCTTGAAAACTCATGGCAAAACCTCAGGCAGATTGGCTGGGGCGGGGTTCAGAAAGTAAACGGTAACCGTCTCGTGCCAGTTGACAAAATCTTCTTCTCCATAACCGAGATCAATCCAATACTTACCGGGGATGCCGCCCCCGGTATCGGCAACCGTTCCAATGCCGTACCCCGGGATGTATACCTGGGTTCCGGCGAAAATCCGATACCAGGCCTGGGTCATGGCGACAATACCTTTCTTGAGCGGCGTTCCACTGGCGGTGCCAAGGCTGCATTTATCATACCCCTGGCGGCAAGGGGAGTAAGAGGTGGCGTAGACCTGTGCGGTCATATAATAATTCAGTGATCCGATGTCAGTATCTACAGCTCTGGCGACTATTTTTGTACCGACATTGGTAACCTGTTTGACCGGTTCACGCAAAGTGATGGTGCCTTCCGTTTGGCGATCAGTTTCGGCTTCATTCGAGTAGCGGATACGTTCGCGGGTAGCTACCAGACCGGTCTGCCCTGTCTGGATGACTTCGGTTTTTCCCTGATCCATTTCTGCAATATTGATTTTCTCATTCTCAAAGGGAATGGATTTTTCAGCAAGGATGATTTCCTCGCGATTTCTGTAAATCTTAACCGGTTTCCCGAAGGGCAGTGGTTGATCGGACGGCGGTTCGGTGGTATCCAGTGCAGTCAGCGCCAGGCTATTTTCTTCCAGGGCGACTTCTACTGTGGATGCAGATGAATAAATTATGATGATCTTTTCTCCATCTACCACGCTGATTTCGCGGGCGGGCTGGAATTGGATATTCATATCACCGGCCAGCATGGTTTCTGCGGGTGGGTCGAGCCGGTCAGTAGAGGACAGGTGGTAACCGGCTTCCCATAGCGCTTGTCCAAGGGTGGATGCGGAACTGTAAATACGGATGAATTCCTCTCCCTGCTGAATGGTGATTTTCGAAGCCGGGATGAATTGAAGAATTCGGCTGTCATCCAAAGGTAGTTTTTGATCTGGCTTGTAACGCTGACCATCTATCAGAACGCGATCGCCAGGGAATAACCGAATACCGGCCTGCTTAAGAATATTGCCAGGGATTCGGTCAGTGGTGAGGATAGGGGGCAAACCGCCGGTGGAGCGCACCAGAATGGTATTGGGGATCGGTTCTGCTACTGGCGAGGAGATAAAAAGCCATAAGCCGATCAGGCCGATGCCGAGGAAAATGCAGGTCAATGAGATGGTTTGTCCGTGTTTTTCAAGCATATCTGGCATTGTAACATGCCAACAGAATCTAAAACACCCGGTCGCCCGGGTGTTTGGTGCCGAGACTGGGAATCGGACCCAGGACACCACAATTTTCAGTCGTGTGCTCTACCAACTGAGCTATCTCGGCAAGTTCAAGTATTTTACTCGAGAGACGGGGGAGTGTCAAGAAAAAAGAGTTTATTCTCATTGCTAATTTCTGAAAAAATGGAACTGGATTAATAAAAATATGTATTCTCGAAATTCATAAAAATTTATTTCGATTTGATCTTCTTTCCATGTTGATTAGCAAAGAATTTTCAATGCTTTTTCTTCCACACCCGGCGCATAGCAGATAGCATTTCGCCGGCATGTTGGTAGCGGTCGGCAGGGTCATTTTGCACTGCCCGGTCAATCACGTCTGCGATTTCTTTTGGAATGGAGGAATCCCGGGATCGGATGGGAACAATTGCACCATTTAGTATAACTTCCAGCGGATCTTTGTCGGGTGAAAAATCACGCGGGAATTCACCGGTTAGCAGGTTGTAAATCGTTGCGCCCAAAGACCAAATATCCGTTACCGGTTTCGAATATTTGAAATCTACTACTTGCTCTCTGGGCATATAGGGATACGATGCGGCAGATTCGCCGGTGAGGGTCATCCCGCTGAGGCCGGCCAGCGTAAAACTTTTGGCCAATCCAAAATCCGCCAATTTTGCGGTCACCCCCCCATTCGATAGTTGTAAAAGGATGTTTTGCGGTTTGATATCCCTATGCACCAATTCATCCAGATGGGCATAAGTCAGCGCTTCCAGCACCTGCAAAGAGGAGAGAATAGTCTCTGTGAGAGGTATTTTTCCACCCCTGCGCAAGGCATTCATGTTTCCAAAGTTGCAATATTCCATCAGGAAATAAAAAATCCCATTGCGGCAACCGGACTCGCTATATGTCAAAATGTTGTTATGTTTCAATTTGTGAGCGACAACGGTTTCTTGCAGGAATCTCTCCTGTAAGAAATTATTGGCTGCGGTTTTTGGCATCATCAATTTTAAGGCTACTTCTTTGCCAGTGACACGCATTTTTAATAAATACACAGCGCCAAAAACGCCAGCGCCGAGGACTTTTACCACATCATAATCTGAAACTTCGAATGGGATATCCGCCTGAAATCCCCGTTTTTGGAGGGGAGAATCGCTAGGATGGATTGGGGAATTTTGAAATGATTTCGATTCATCTAAAAATTGTTGAAGTAGTTCAAATGGGCTGTCTTCCGCTTTTTTCTGACAGTTTTCGCAGATGTATGTTCCTCCACCGGCTGCCCCGATCTCTTTGGAGACATCCCTTCCACATTTTTGACATTTGATTTTCATCAGCAGATCAGGTGTCTCAATAACGACTTTGAAAAAGGTGTCCCCTGTCTTAATTACATCTTCATTTTTCAAGACAACCCATGGAAACTTGTATTTAACCAAGGCTTCTTCCGGGGTTTCAAATACCGTCCGACCGCCGAATTTTTTCCCATTTATGTAGGTGCCGTTAAGGCTGCCCAGATCATGTAACCGGGCATTGGGTGGATTGACCTCAAGAATAAAATGGTGACGGGATAGGTAGCCATCATCTTCGATGCAAACATGGCAGTCGCCCATTCTGCCGACGATGAATGTATCGTGGTCTTCATAGGAAAACACGCTTTTCTTCCTTGAGGCTGCTGTAACATCAATGATAACTTTTGCTGCCAAACAACCCTCCCGCAATATTCTTTCTTAATTGTATACGGTTTTTGTGTTTAATGCCGGCCCGTGTGGGCTTTTTGGATCCGCTCCCGAAATTGGAAATTCGATGATTGGGAATTTAGAATTGAGTAGCCGGGTGAATGATAGGCAGAGGCTACCCCGATTGTTGATCGAAGGTGTCGAAGCCGCTGAAGTTACTTCACCTTTACTGTCGAACCGCACTTCGGTGCAAATGTCAACCGGTAGCGAAATATTAACAGGTGAGCTCAGCGGCTGAGCAGGCCTTCTTGTAATCGAGTGGGATTACCTAATAATCCCAATGCAAACTGATTATGCAATTTCTCCTATTCATCCACCAGCCAGGGTTTGACTTTCTTCCTTCCCCCGGCTAGAATTAAAATACTTCATCACATTTCGGATTGGTCAAGTTCCTGCAACGGATCACGTATGGGTAAATGGAAAAACAAATTCATCATCGGTCTGACCGGCAATATCGGGACAGGCAAAAGCGAAGTCCGCAAAATTCTACAGTGCCTGGGCGCACTGGGCATTGATGCAGATTTGCTTGCCCACCAACTTATGGAACCTAACGGCAAGGCGTATCCACACGTGCTGGCACATTTTGGAAAAGAATTTACAACCGCCGACATGACATTGGACCGCGCAGCTCTGGCGCGCGTGGTCTTTCAGCAGCCGGATAAACTAGCTGAACTGGAAGCGATTATTCATCCGTTGGTGACGGTAGAGATTGAGCGCATTCTGGCTGAAACTGAACTGCCAGTAGTGGTGATTGAAGCCATCAAACTGATTGAATCTGGGCTGGCGGAAACTTGCGATGCGATGTGGGTTACCGATGCCCCCGTTGAAATCCGTCTGGCGCGTTTGATGCTCGGTCGTGAAATGAGCGAAAGTGATGCACATATCCGTATTCTGGCGCAGCCGCCGCAAAAAGAAAAATTGAAAGCCGCCACTGTGATTATACAAAATGATGCCACTTTGGAAGATTTGTTGCTCCAGGTAAAAAACGCCTGGATGACAACCGTGCCCGATTCTTTTAGGCTGGCAATTCAGGACGCAGACTGTGTCTGAATTCCTCAGCCAACTTTTATTTCTGCTTCAGCGCTTAACCTGGCTGAGTATTATTGACCTGACCCTGGTCACATTAATATTTTTTGCCATTTTACTGGTGGTGCGCGATACTCAGGCTGTCACGCTGCTGCGCGGTGTAGTTCTACTGATCATCCTCATCAGCTTGATGACCAGCCTGGTAAATCTGCCGGCATTTTCATGGTTGATCAAAAATGCTCTTCCGATGCTGCTGCTTTCTATTCCGGTCATCTTTGCCCCGGAAATCCGCCGCGGGCTGGAAAAATTGGGCCGTGCAGGCGGCTCGGGACTGCTTTCGCGGCAAGTTCCGGCCGGTGACGGCTCGTTGCAGTTGACCATCAAAGCGGTGGTGACGGCCTGTGCCCGCCTTTCCGCCCGCCAGCATGGTGCGCTCATCATTTTGCAGCGTGGCGATACTCTGCGTGATTATGTGCAAACTGGTGTAATTCTCAACGCGCGTGTTTCAGCCGAGATGTTGATGCAAATTTTTTATCCCAACACACCGCTGCATGATGGCGCGGTCATTATTGCGGATAACCTGATCGTTTCTGGTGCGTGTGTGATGCCACTCTCGGCATCCGGTATTTTGAATCGTACTCCTGACCGGCAGATGGGGCTGCGGCACCGGGCGGCGTTGGGCATTTCAGAAGCTAGCGATGCCGTCGCCGTAGTGGTTTCGGAGGAAACCGGTTCCATTTCCATAGCTCACAGCGGGCGCATGATCCGCCGGCTCGACAGCGAGCGCCTGGAGAATATTATTACGGCTTTCTACCGGCCGGAAGATTCAGCCACACAATCCGTGGGCTGGCTCAAACGCTTGCTGCGCATCCCATCCATTCGGCGGCAGGAGGATTAACCCGGCCATGCCGCGCAAGTTAACCAGCTACATTCCAACCTTTCTCCTGGCGCTTGCCCTTTCGGCAGCCGTCTGGATTTTGGCCATTACGGCTGAAGATCCGGCGGAAGTGCGCGCATACCCGTACATGGTGGCAATCGAAATAATTGGGCAAGATCCATCATTTATTTTGACAAACGATTCTGTCAAGCAGTTGACCATCAACTTACGGGCGCCAAAATCTGTTTGGACGAATTTACTAACCGATAAGGCATCCGTGCGGGCAGTGGTTGATCTATCTGAATTATCCGCCGGGCCGCATAACATTCCGGTGCAAGTTCAAATTGTGCAGCGTCCGGTTGAAATTGTGAGTTATTCGCCTTCCAGTGTAGATGTATCCCTGGAACTATTGATGAACCGGTCGCTGCTTATCAAACTGGATACCCGCGGTGAACCTGCAGTGGGTTATAAGGCGGAAATTCCGGCGTTGAGTAAAACCAATGTGACCATTAGCGGGTCGGAAACTCTGGTGAAGCGAGTGCAGGAAGTGCGGGCTGTGCTGGATATTTCTCAGTCTCAGGAAGATATTGAACAAACCCTGACACTGCAGGCGCTGGATAGCAACGACCTTCCTATCACCGGTATTACCCTAAATCCAGACCGGGTGCAAGTGGCGCAAAAGATTACCCAGCGCGGCGGGTATCGCAATGTAGTCGTCAAGGTGGATACAAATGGGAATATTGCCAATGGATACCGATTGACGAATATTTCTGCTTATCCCCCAACAGTAACTGTTTTTTCAGCCGACCCTAAACTGGTGGAAAATCTTCCTGGCTATGTCGAGACCGCTCCTATCAACCTGGCCGGTTTGCGGGATGACAAAGACATCCGTGTGTCGTTGAATTTACCGCCGGGTGTATCCATAGTGGGCGATCAGACGGTGAATGTGCAAATCGGGGTCTCCAGTATCGAAAGCAGCGTAACGCTGACCAATATGCGAGTTGAAATTATGGGTGTCAGCCAGGGTTTGGCTGCTAAAGGCTCTCCGGAGATGGTGGATGTAATTCTCTCAGGGCCGATCCCACTGCTGGATACGTTGAAAGCCAGCGAAGTACGGGTCTATGTAGATTTGACGGATGATCCCGAGGGTACTTATCAACGGACACCGCAAGTGGAGATCAAGATTCCGGAAATTCGAGTACAATCTATTCTTCCAGGTTCGATTGAAGTCATAATCACAGGTAAAATTACAAGCCTGAAATAAACTAAAAGAATAGGCACTGTATGACAAAACCTGTAGTTGCCCTGGTTGGGCGCCCCAATGTGGGCAAAAGCACATTATTTAATCGTCTCTCCGGTGAACCGCGTGCCATAGTGCATGATGTTCCAGGTACTACACGCGACCGTCTTTTCGGTGAATCTTTATGGAACGGCGTACCATTCGATATCATTGATACCGGAGGAATTGACCCATCCAGCTCCCGCAAAGATCCGCTTTCCATCGACTCCGCCGATTACATCAGCCAGATCCGCTTGCAGGCCAACCTGGCCATGCAGGAAGCCGATGTAATCCTGTTTTTAACCGATGCGTCCTCCGGGGTAACCCCGGCTGATGCAGAAGTGGCAGGAATGCTGCGGCGCAATCAAAAAGAAGTAAACGGTAAGCCATATCCACCGGTTCTACTAGTGGTAAACAAAGCTGATTCTGCAGCCTTACGCTCCAATGCGGTTGATTTTCATGAACTTGCTATGGGTGAACCATATCCTATCTCGTCTTTGCACGGTACCGGTACCGGTGACTTACTGGACGCGCTGGTCGCCGAGTTCCCGAAGATGGAAGAAGAGGAAGAGGATGATTCGGTAAAAATTGCCATTGTGGGCAAACCGAATGTCGGGAAATCCAGTTTGTTGAATTTGCTTGCCGGAGAAGAACGGGTGATCGTCAGCCCAATTGCCGGGACCACTCGGGATGCCATTGATACAAAAATCGATTTCAACGGAATCAATGTCACCCTGATTGATACGGCCGGCATTCGTAAACGCGGCAAAGTTGAATCGGGCGTGGAAAAGTATAGTGTCATCCGCTCGATGCGTTCCATCGAAAGAGCCGATGTTGCTCTATTAATGCTGGATGCAATTGAAGGAATCACCGCGCAGGATGCGCATATTGCCGGTTATATAGTAGAAGCCTGGAAGAGTACCGTCGTTATTGTTAACAAATGGGACGCTGTAGAAAAAGACACCTATACCATGAATATGTATACGGCCAAAATCCAGGAAGACCTGAAATTCATGGATTATGTACCCATCCTGTTTATTTCTGCCAAGACTAATCAACGCGTTGACCAGGTGATGCCGCTGGCGCTGCGTGTGCAGGAAGAACGGCTTGCCCGCCTGACCACATCGCAGCTAAACCGCATAATTCAAAATGCTCAAGACGCGCATGCCTCACCGGCGCATAAAGGACGTGCTTTGCGTATGTATTATGGCACTCAAGTGCGTAGTGATCCGCCGACCTTTTTGATCTATGTCAATGATCCGTCTCTGGCTCATTTTAGTTACCTGCGCTATCTTGAGAACAGCATCCGCAAGGAATACAACTTTATTGGCACACCCATTCGGGTGATATTGCGCCCGAGAAGATAATTATGATGACATATAAAAATGGGAGGGTCTAAGGCCAACCCATTTTCGTTATATTCTTTCTAATAACCGCTATTAATTTCTAGGCCATCCATGATTTTGACGCCTCCGCTGGTGCCAATGCGGGTGGCCCCGGCTTTGATCATCGCCAGAACATCATCGCGAGTGCGAACTCCGCCAGCCGCTTTGACGCCCATCTCCGGTCCAACCGTCTTGCGCATTAAGGCAACATCTTCCAGTGTGGCGCCGGCGGTATTGAAACCGGTGGAAGTTTTCACAAAATCAGCCCCGGCTTCTTTTGAAAGCTGACAGGCTTTGATTTTTTCCTCATCCGTGAGTAAGCAGGTTTCAAAGATCACTTTGACAATGACCTTGTGCGGGTGTGCCGCATTGACCACAGCTTTGATATCATCTTCAACTAGTTTATGGTTACCGGTCTTCAAAGCGCCGATGTTTATGACCATGTCAATTTCTGTTGCCCCGGCCGCGATAGCCTGTTCAGTTTCAAAGGCCTTAACGGCTGGCAGGGTGGCGCCCAGTGGGAAGCCAATGGTGGAACTAACTTTCACGTCCGAACCTTTTAGAAGGTTTGCACACTGGGAAACGTTACTGGCATTGATGCAAACAGACGCAAAGTGAAATTGCTTGGCCTCAGCACATAGTATTTCAATTTGCGCGGGGGTGGCTTCCGGCTTCAGCAGGGTATGGTCAATGGTTTTTGCCAATTGGGCAGGAGTAATTTCAGTTGTAGACATTTTTGATCCTTAA
>JBAWYZ010000047.1:0-11991 GCA_037143255.1 Leptolinea sp.
GCCAGAAAAACTGCCCGCCGGCAATAGCAGCCTCATAGACCGAAGGGCGCGGCAGTAGCCAAAGTAAGGGAGCACTGAAGGTGGCAGTGATGAGCGGCGGAATTGCCAATCCAGCGGGCAAATGTGAAAACCATAGACGATAAGCTGCGGTGATAAGCCAGGCTTGCACAGCCATAATGCCCAGAATGAAGGCAAATGTGAGCGATAGATCACCCACCGGTGCAGGGCGAAACCATTTAACAACGCAAACAATCAGAGATGGAACAGGCCCCCAGTACAGGAAATATTTGCCCTGAAAGTACGTGGCATCCCATAAGATGGGAATTTCAGTGCGGGCATTGTAATCGTAAGGGTTGAGTAAGGTTGCCAGTCGCATATCCGGCGTTTCCAAGAGAGAGAGCTGGCCATGTAGGAATGCCTCAGCAAGGCGGTCAAAATACTCCGTGGTTGCAGGAAATTCGATCATATGCCCTGCAGTGATCAACCACCAGGCAGTAAGCCAGCCAAATAAAACGATGCCAAGTGCCAATAAAATGACAGATGGGACACCAGGTTGAGAGAAGCAGCGCACGACCTGAAATGCCGCAATGCGTTGGACAATCGATGACGTTTTGAAACGTGCGTAAATTCTGCGCCATCGGCGTGCATTAGATGTGTTCGCGATCGTTAGGTAAATAATTTGTCTCCAGTGCAGCGCCATACCGCTCAGAAAGAGTACCATTCCAAAGGCCAGCATCACCCAGCGTGAAGTTCCCCAGTCGAAGGTATGGTCAATCCCAAGCTGATAGGCTAATGCTGCCAGCGCAATAAGCCCAATCCCTGTGAACCACAAAAGCCATGTCATGAGATGTATTTTATCAATTTAGTTAGAACATGCATGACAAAAATTCCCGATTATTTATTAACTTACCATAAATCGTACCATATTATGGAAAAAAGCTTGAATCAAAGTTAAATAATAAAAATGTTCTTGCATTCATCACCAAAGTAGGTTCACTATACGTTAACCTACTTTGGAGGACAGATTGATGACCTGTATATCCAAGCAACGAATTGGTGTGATGGAAAAGGGGCAAGAATTTCTCATGTCAGTGCCGTTTATTAGCAACTTCGCCTGCAAACAGGTTGAAAGCGAAAGAGTGGACATCGAGCAAAACCTGCATACACTTATTCTGTACAATCTCCAAAAAGCACTCAAACGAGGAATGATCTTTATGTTATGCGACAGAGCTCATTAAGAAGGCTGAATCTGATCCCAATGACAGCAATGCTCCTGTAGGTTAAATAATCGTCGGGGTTTTTGGTTCATTTGAATAAAGGTCATGTTAATTGATTCCGCCTCGCCCCTACCGGAGAGGTAATTCGCACACTGGATTGGTCACGAAATATCAGCTACCGCTTCCAGTTATGGGCAGTCTCAATGGCTGTCTTTAAATTATCCCAACTGGTATTTGACGGCACCGTGCAATCAGCGCCCAGAATAAACCGTTGCGGGGCATCGCGCAGCGCTGCCTCGACAGATGCTTTAACTTCCGCCTGGCTGCCGGTTGCCAGCACACCCAATCGATCCAACCCACCCATAAATGGACGGTTGTACATGCGGGCAACATCTTTCGCGCTAACTTTTCCGCCAGTCAATTCCAGGCTGGCATTCACCACCTGGCCGGGGTAATCTGCATAAGGCGAGATGTCGCCGTACGGCATCTGATAATCGCAGACATGCAGAATGCTGAAAATGCACTGGCGATTTATTTCTTCCATTAATTCAAGATCATAAGGCCGAATGCAGGTATTAAAGGTCGCCGGGGCTAAAAACCGACCCGCTTCCCCGCCTTGCGTCGAAGTGTAAAAACCATCCAGCCCGAGGCGGATGCATTCTTTCACGAAGCGCATCACACTGGAAGTTATGGCTTCCATCCCGACCTTCACCTTGTCCGGCTCTTCAATCATGTGTCGAGTGATTGTTTCATAAGATGTTGTCTGGGCGGCAAACATAAAGGGTGAATACAACGTCAAAATCACCAGCGCTTCGGATTTGGCGGCTTTGACAAGACCTTCAACCACCTTCAACGGCTCTGCGTAAAAATCCAACGGATAATCGGGCATCTTTGCCCAGTCATCCGCTTTTTGAATTTCCGGAATAGTCGGGAATTTGCGCTCATATTGAATTTTCAAAAAATCCATCCCGGTATAGCGGAAATACTCCAAATGCTTATCTACGGCTGCCTGGCCGGTGTGATAAACCGGATCAAAATGCAAAAAGAAACCGGCCGGTATAGTTGCAGAAGTGGAATTATTATCCAAAAGGCTCAGTACAACATCGCGTTTATTCATGGTGTAGTCCTTAGAAATTCTCGGATATGATCTTGGGGTCAAGAACCCTGTACCATTCTAAACCCATTTCTTATCCAATAACCAGTCCGCGCATGGATAACGACCCGGCAAAGATAGACTCGTTGAAGAACTCCACCGGCTCGCCTTTTTCCTGTGCCCCGAGGACATACAACAATGGCAGGTAATGCTCCCCTGAATTAATCGCCAAAACGCCACTTTGGCCTTGCTTTTCATAGTGAATCAGCGGTTTGTGGTTTTCATCCAGAATCCAGTTTTTTGCTTTCTCGTCAAATTCAGAAGCCCAGTCGAATGCCGTACCGGCCCAATCCATTATCTGTAAATTGTGGACTATATTCCCGCTGCCAATGATTAGGACTCCCTGTTTTCGCAGGAATTTCAATTGTGCTCCCAGGCTATAGTGGTAATCTCCGCTGCGAGTACGATCCAGGCTGAACTGAATGACCGGAATATCCGCTTTTGGAAACATGCGGCATAATACCGACCATGCACCATGGTCCAATCCCCATTGCTGATCCGGTTTAATCTCAGGCGCCTTTATGGTTTTGATTATTGAATCAGCCAGTTCTGTACTGCCTGGAGCAGGGTATTGCATTTCAAATAATTCGCGTGGGAAACCGCCGAAATCATGAATGGTGCGTGGCTTTTCCATTGCTGTAACCCGGGGTCCCTCCGTCTCCCAATGGGCAGATATACAAACAATTGCCCTGGGTTTCGGAAGTTTACGACCCAATGCCTCCCACACCAGGCTGAATTCGTTATCTTCAATGGCATTCATCGGGCTGCCGTGCCCGACAAAAATCACTGGCATCAACTTTGATTCCATGAGACCTCCAACAAATAAATTTATGTAAAGCACCTGATTTATTGTAGACCAAATAATGCGCCCTTACAGGAATGCTATACAATCTTATTCAAAGCATTGCGAAATTATTTAAGTCAATCGCTTCGCCAGTACGCTATAATAAAAGCATTAGATGAACATTTTTCCATTCGATCATCAAGAAAAAGGACAGCCATGACAAAATCACCGGTTACTGCCTGGGTATGCTCAGTTTGTGGATATATTCATTATGGCGCTGAACCCCCAGAAGAATGTCCGGTATGTGGTGTATCAAAAGATCAATTTGAACCATTCATCCAACCGGCACCACAACCGGAAGCTCCAGTTACCGAATGGCGCTGCAAGGAATGTGGCTACATTCATTACGGGTCGGAGCCGCCCGAGTTTTGTCCGGTTTGCGGCCAACCCGCCAACCAATTTGAGCCGCTGAAAACCAAAAAACGGACATCTTTTGATTCTAACCAGCCCCGCAAAATCGTCATCGTTGGCGCAGGCATCGCCGGTGTGTCGGCGGCAGAAGCCGCTCGCAATGCAAATTCGTCCGCAGAAATTCTTTTGATTTCCAGCGAAAACCAGCTACCCTATTACCGCCTGAACCTGACTCGCTACCTGGCGGGTGACCTAACCGCAGATCAACTAGTCCTTCATCCGCAAGATTGGTACCGGCAAAATTCAATTCAACTCATGTTGAACATCCGGGTACTGTCTTATGATCTCGAAAAAAAGGAATTATCCCTGTCCGATGGTCGACGAATACCCTTCGATGCCCTGCTGCTCACTGTTGGTTCCTCGCCCTTTGTCCCGCCAATTAGCGGCTCTGACAAAAAGAATGTATTCACCTTGCGAACTCTGGAAGATGCAGACAATATTCTAGCTGCCTGTCGGGGCGGAAAAAAATGCGTCTGCATTGGCGGCGGTTTGTTAGGGTTGGAAACAGCCGGAGGCTTAGCGCGGAAAGGGGTAAATGTCACCGTTTTGGAAAACCAACCCTGGTTAATGCCTCGTCAGTTGAATAAATCCAGCGCCAATATGCTGCAAGATAAAATTAATTTATTTGGCATAATGATAAAAACCGGCGTAAAAATCAAGGAGATTTCCGGAGAGTCCGCCGTAAACGGTGTAATGTTGGATGATGGCATTACCCTGGCAGCAGATGTAGTTGTGATCAGCGCCGGTATTCGCCCCAACATTGAACTCGCAAAACAGGCCAGCTTATCCGTCAACCAGGGGATAATAGTTGATTCAGCCATGCAAACATCCGTATCTGATGTATATGCTGCCGGAGATGTTGCCGAGTTTAATGGCTCCCTTTACGGCACCTGGGGGCCTTCTCAAGGTCAGGGAAGCATTGCTGGGATGAATGCCGCTGGGATGGAGGTAGAGTTTACCAGGATCACCCGATCTAATTCTTTGAAAGTGTTAGGGGTTGATTTGTTTAGTGTTGGCACTATTACCCCCTCGGAAAGTACTGGAAAGGTCGTCGAACACAAATCAGTTAATTTTTATGCCGCCTTCATATTTGAAGGAAATGCATTATGCGGCGCTATTCTGTTGGATGATATTTCTCTTGCGGCCACGGTCAAGAAATTTATTGATGATAAAACCAATCTGAACGAAATACTTACCAAAAGCCCAACTGGAAAAGAAATTTATGATTATTTTAGTCGTACGATAAATTAATTCACAGCACGCCGATTATTTATTCTGAAAGTTAACAAATGACATACCCTATCATCCAACGCGAGTTAACGGTTCACCTGAAAAATGGAAACTGGTATTTAAAACCCATCGAAGATTCCAACATTCTTGGTCCGGTGGACTACGGCTTGAGCCGCTACCGTATGTACCCGGACAGTTTTTCTTTTGGCGAAGGACTGCTGGCCGGCAGCAGTATTCCCGGTTCTCGCCGACTGGTCTTCACCGCCTGGTCGCCTCAATGGGACGGATTCTATATTTCTTCTATGGGTGGGGCTGCCTATACCTTTCATGGTGTAGGGGTAAATTACGTCTCACTGCGCGGCAAAGCGCCCGAAACAAGCGTGTTGATACTGAATCACAAACTAGGCGAGGTGTCTGCTCGGCTTGAACCCGTACATTGCGATACGATCTGGTGCGGGTATGCCGACCTGGAAGGACGTCCGTTGGTGGGTTTCTTTGCTTTGCAGCAAGCATTATTCGAGCGTTACCATAGCGAATATGCGGAAGGCAAGATGCGTATCTGCGCCGTTGGGCCGGCGTCCCTGCACACACACGAAGGCGCCATCGGCTCCAACCCAATCCGCAAAGGCGCTTTCACATCCGTTGTGGACTGGGCCGGACGCGGTGGTTTAGGTTCCCGCTTGTTGCAGACCAACAACCTGGCTGCCATCATTTTTGGTGGCGAGTGGGAAGACCCGGATTTGCGCGACTCATCGGAAATTGATTCTTACTTCATGGAACATTTCGGCAAGAAAACCATTGAGACAGATATTTCTGTTACCGAAAAATACCGTTATGTGCCTGAGTTTGAGACCGGCGGAACATTCGGCGCAAATATGCGTGAATTGTCCGAACGGATTATGAGTTTCAATTACACAAGCATTTATCACACAGATGAAGAGCGCATGAAACAACATGACCAGTTTATTCTCAAACACTATCTGGCGCAGTTCAACGAAGAGACGATTAAGCCAAAGAACTTTCAGCATTGTGGAGAACCATGCCCGGTAGTGTGCAAAAAGCTATATGGTATTTACAAGAAAGATTACGAACCGTACCATGCTTTAGGTCCGCAGATTGGCGTATTTGACCAGCGGGCTGCCGAAGAGATCAACGACTATGCCGATGCAATGGGGTTGGATGCCATTCAGGCGGGCGGTACCGTCGCCTGGATTATGGATCTGATAGCCAATAGATTGATTCCGGCTGCGGATTTCAATTTACCGCCAATTTCCGAGCTGTCCTTCCAATTCACAGCCGATACCGAAAAATTCGACCTGGTTAAAGACAGCGCTCGCAATGCTGCTTACGCTCGGGCGATTATCGATATGATTCTTTTTGACCCTACCGGGCAGGTCTTCCGTTTGGGCATCCGTGCAGCGGCTTTCGAATTGGATAAGAAATACAAAATCCGCAGTGTTGATCGGGCTGTTTACCTTCCGCATGGTGATGCCGGCCACATGGTACCCAACCAGTATTGGGTGGCTGGCATGTTCAGTCCTATGCCGCTGATGGGTAAATACTTTGTCTTCTATGAAAGCAAATATTTACCACCAGATGAATTGGGACGTAAAAATGTTGAACGCATGACATATGAGTTATTTAATGACAACAGCGGTATTTGCCGATTTCACCGAAAATGGGGCGAAAGCATCACTGATGAGATTTTGACGGCTCATTACGGCTTGAAGATTAATTATAAGGAACACCAGTTTAATTTGGCGCGTGCCATACATGAAGCCGAATCACCCAAGAGTATATTCTGGGAAGGCGAGCGCGTGGCCGACTTGCTGGTTACTTTTCATGAACAATGGATCCGATTTGGATTGAAGGATGAGCGTTTGGATGCCTGGCTGGTGCGCTTCCACGAAGACAAAATGGTTGCAGCTAAAGACTGGTGGATGGAAGTTCGCCGTGGCATTAATGAAGCCTTTGCCGCCGGAGCGGATGCCATCCCTGATGCGCTAACACCCAGGCAATCTCATAAACTGTAGATTCCTCCAGATACCTCGCCAGTTGCGAAATAACCCTGACAGTATCTGCATTAATACTCCGCTGCGAGCGGTGGGAACAATTTCCGATACCTGATTCCTTTCACGCACCATTGTAAGGCAGGATACAAACCCTCACTTCAAGATCGATATGGCTGCTGGAGGGGTGCAACATTTGGGACATTTTGATGGTAGTTGCACTCTTTCATCAAATTCAATATAATTCTATATACGGAGGAACCATGCCAAAAACATTACTTTATAATGCCGGAATCGTTACGATGGACGCTGAACGCCATCAATATAACCGCGGTGCAATTCTTATTGAAAATGACCGCATTGCCAAAATTGGCCAAAGTGATGCCATGGTAGCGTCTTTTTCCAATGATGCTGAACTTGAACGAATTGACTTGCAAGACCGTTGGGTTCTGCCAGGGATGATCAACACACATGTACATCTGTCGCAGCAATTGGGCAGGGGACTTGGCGATGATGTGAAGCTGCTCACCTGGCTGTATGAGCGCATTTGGCCTTACGAAAGCAGTATGACCGAAGAGGACAGCTATATTAGTTCACTTCTTTGTGGAATCGAGCAAATCCGCAGCGGCGTTACTTGTTTCGCTGAGCCGGGCGGGCAATTTGTCAACGGGATGGGGCGAGCCGTTACAGAGTTGGGTATCCGCGGCATTCTGGCTCGTTCAACCATGGATATGGGCGAAGGTTTGCCCGAAATCTGGAAGCAAACCACCGCTGAAGTCCTGGATATCCAGGTGGCCAATTATGAAAAATGGCACGGCAAAGCAAACAACCGCATCCAGGTGTGGTTCGGACTGCGCACTATCTTCAATAATTCAGATGATTTAATTATCCGCACCAAGGAACTGGCCGACAAGTTTGGCGTAAGCGTCCATATGCATGTGGCCGAAATCAAGGATGAAGTTGAGTTTGCCAGGGAAACTCGCGGGGCAACTACAGTTACGCACCTCAATAATTTGGGTGTGCTGGATAAAAACTTCCTGGCAGTTCACACAGTCTGGTTGACTGATGATGAAATTCAGATGTTTGCCGACCACGATGTGAAGGTATCACATAATCCTGCCGCGGCAATGCGCGTGCTGGGTTTTGCCAAAGTCCCTGAAATGTTGGATGCCGGCATTTGTGTGACCATCGGTACAGATGGCGCACCTTCCAATAATCGTATGACCCTGATCGACGAAATGTGGTTGACTTCCTTAATCCATAAAGGGCGTTTGCTGGACCCAACCGTTATGCCAGCCGAGAAAATTTTGGCCATGGTCACCCGAGATGCAGCCAGAGCTTTGATGCTGGAAGATCAAATTGGTTCATTGGAACAGGGTAAAAAGGCAGACCTGGTTGTGATAAATCCCAATACAGCCACTATGCTGCCCATGCACGACCCGATTGCCAATATGGTAACATCTATGCGCACCGAAAATATAGAAAGTGTCATGGCTGACGGGCGCTGGATAATGCGTAAAAAAGAAATCCTGGTGGTAAATGAGCAGGAAATTATGGAGGAAGCAAAAAAACGGGCAGCCGAAATCAGAAAACGCGCCAATATTCAATTGCCGGACCGCTTCAGCGTGATCCGTTGACCATTCACTTTATTCAGAAATCAAAAATTAAAAAGGAGAAACAGGATGAATCAGCATTTATTTGATGTCGCAATGGGAAAAACCCCGGCAGATATGGTCGTTAATAATGGCCGGATTGTCAACGTGTTTACCGGGGAAATCTATGAAGGCGGCGTAGCAATTGCCGGAGACCGCATCGCGGCTAGCGGGGATGTCGCTTACGCTATTGGCGAGAAAACCGAAGTTATTGATGCGGGTGGCAATTACATTGTCCCAGGATTCATTGATGGCCATATTCATCCTGAAAGCAGCACCCTCAGCCCAGCGCGGTTTGCTGAGATTGCGCTATGTCACGGCACAACCAGCGTTTTCACCGATTTTCATGAAATTGGCGTGGTCGGCGGTATGCCAGCCATGGAAGCAGCAGTAGAAGAAGCGAAAACAACCCCGCTAAAATTCCATTGGGTGATGCCTTCACATGTGCCATTTTCACCCGGGCTCGAAACCAGCGGTGGTTCGATTAATCCAGAAATCATCCGCAAAGCTCTCCTACGCGATGATGTTGTCGGCTTATCGGAAATTGTCTCAGCTTACATCGCGATCGGGCATCCCGATTTGTTGCAATCTATTGACGATACCCGCAAAGCCGGAAAGGTGTTATCCGGTCATGGCCCGGATATTGAAGGGCCGCTGGCTAATGCCTTTGCCGCCCTGGGTGTATTGAATGATCACGAAGCATTGAGTGACCATGATGTGCTGATTCGGGCCAGAAACGGGATTTATGTACACCTGCGCCATAATTTGATCGTCCCGACTATGCCCGTTTTGATCAAAGCATATACAGAAAACAAAATAAATTCGCGTATGTTATGTCTGGCTACTGATGACACCAGCGCAGTCGCCCTGGTCAACGAAGGTCATATTGATTATTTGATCCGCACCGTCATGGCGCTGGGCGTTGATTTTGTGACTGCTATCCAAATGGCCACTCTGAACAATGCCTGTTCCTATCAGAAAGAGTTGGAAATTGGCTCGCTGGCTCCCGGTCGCTATGCTGATATCAACATCGTAACAGGTTCAGAAGATTTCAAGGTCTTAAAAACGATTGCGAATGGCAAATTGATCGCTGCTGACCTGAAAATGGCCTCGCCGATTGTACCGCCCAATCATGCGCCCGTCTTACTGAATACCTTCCACCTCAAAGAATCAGTCAAAGCCAAAGACCTGGTTATTCCGGCCAAAGCCGGGGCAGTGAGCGCCAAAATGCACATCATGCGCACCCTACCCTGGGTGCCAATCACCGAAGGTGGCGAGGCGCTGATGCCCATACGGGATGGGTACGTCAACAGTGATGTATCTCAGGATTTGTTGCACATTGCGGTTATCGAACGCCATCATGGCACTGGCAATATTGGCAAGGCTTTCATCGGCGGTTTCGGATTGAGTTCCGGGGCTATGGCTTCCAGTATCGGTCACGATCACCATAACATTGTTGTCATGGGCGCAGACCCGAAAGAAATGGCCATTGCGGCGAATCGGGTGGCTGAATTAAGTGGCGGCATTGTTCTGATTAAAGACGGCAGGATCGTAAAAGAAATTGCGCTGCCGATTGCCGGGCTGATGACCGATACGGATGCCTGGACACTGGCCAAACAACGGCAGGAACTACTGGCCGCTTCTGCTGAGCTGGGCTGCAAAGTATCTGATGCATTCATGTTTTTGTCATTTGTCACCCTGGCTGCCATTCCTTCCTTCGCGGTAACAGACAAGGGATATGTGAATGTGATGACTCAGCAGATAATGGACCCTGTGCTGGAATGGGTTTCGTAGCTGCTCAAAGAAACAAAATCCCCATCAGTTTCTCAAACAATTTATCAACGCACCTCGATTTGGGGTGCGTTGTGCATTTAAGTTGTTTATTTGCACACAAACCTCATTCCTATCATCCTGATAGACCAGCCCAAGTATCACCCCCCCCTCTCCCCCCAATAATTGATTATTGGTGTTTTCCCTTCCACTCACGGTCCAGTATGCCATACCAGTATTCAGACGCCCAGTACCCTTTGAACCACAAACTCTCCGCAAAATAGCCTTCCCGTCGAAAACCAACTTTCTCAAGCAGGTGATATGCCGCATGGTTTTCAGGATCGCAGTTGGCAATTACCCGGTGCATTTCCAGATCATCTATAAGATAGCGCACTAGTTCAGTTACTGCCTCTGCTCCGAATCCTTGACCATGAAAAGCCTGCGACAGTGTCATGCCGATTTCAGCCGTACGCCGGTTGTTCTTGAGAATCTGAAAAGCCACATCCCCAATCAGCAAACCGTTGACTTTCAACTCCAGCCCGAGTTGGAACCACTGCCCAACTTCACCCGGAGTGACAGATTGCATCTCCTCGATAAATCTTTCGGCCTGCTCTTCACTATACGGCGCTTCCCAACCCTGGTGCCGGGCAATACTCGGGTCTGAACGGTAAGCAGAAAAAATCGCCATATCTTTGCGCTCAAGTGGCCGCAAGATAAGCCGCGCTGTCTCCAGAATTAACTCAGGTTGCTCAGACATTTTTCACAATCCTTTGGGCTGCATCAATTAGCATTAAGGTATCGGAACTGACAGCGATCAGGAAAAAACCCTGGCTGACATAACCTTTTGCCTGTTCAATAGACGCCGTGAAAATGCCCAACGGCATCTTTTTTTGCAAACAGGCATTTCTTACCCTTTCTATGGCCTGCTGCACTTGCGCATCCATCACCTTGCCGGTCAAGCCCATACTGGCAGAAAGATCATACGGACCAACCAGGATAGCATCAATCCCCTCTACCGCCAGAATCGCATCGATATTGTCCACCGCGGTAATGTGTTCCACCTGGATAATGACAGCGGTTTCTTCGTTGGCGGTATCAATGGTTTGCTGTAATGTTGCCCCGTAGCGGTGCGCCCGCCCCACCCCAATACTGCGCGTGCCTTGCGGTGGATATTTGCAATAGCGGACCGCCCGGCAGGCATCTTCTGCGGTGAGAACCAGTGGGATCCTCACTCCGTTAGCCCCAATATCCAGCGACTTCTTGATCCAGATCTCGTCATTCAAAGGCACCCGAATGATGCCTGCCAATCGGCCTTCGGTTGCCTGCAAAATGCGCTGCGCATCCATCACATCCATGGGAGAATGTTCGATATCAATAAACAGCCAGTCAAAACCGGCATCTGCCATAATTTCAGCAATTTCAGGTGAGGCGATAGAAATGAGCGTCCCCAGATGAAGCGAATCGTTTTTCAGGCGCTGACGGAAAGAATCCATAGGACATCCTCAATGGAGTAGATCAAGATATTGACTGAGTATTATTATAGATTGGAAATGGATTATCTGCTTGCTTAAGAATTGGGGTTCTTTCAAATTTGATAGTTCCCGATTACCTGATAATTGGTACAATCTCATAGTAGTATTTGATTTGAAACCCCTTTTCGATCCAAGGATAATTTGATGAAATTCTCTCTCAATAAATTATTAAA
>JBAWYZ010000048.1:0-11900 GCA_037143255.1 Leptolinea sp.
CCGGTATGACCATGTTGGCAACGGCCAACAGCGCCTCGTTGAGCAGCCAAAATGGGCTGGCGGCTGGTTCGCTGATGGGCTTCAATGTTTCAGCCAATACCGGTGAAATTTATGGCGCCTACTCCAACGGCGACCAGCGCCTGATCGGTCAACTGGTGCTGGCTATGTTTGCAAACCCTTCCGGCCTTATCCGGCAGGGGGGGAACACTTTTGCCGGCGGATTGAACTCCGGGTTGCCGAGCTATGGCGCTCCAGCTTCTGGCGGGCGCGGGACGGTTGCTTCCGGGTATGTGGAAGGTTCCAATGTGGATATGAGCCGCGAATTCTCCAACATGATCCTGGCACAACGCGGCTTCCAGGCTTCCTCGCGTATCATCAACACTTCAGACCAAATGTTGCAAGAATTGGTCAACCTGGCGCGGTAATTGTAACGAAACCGGCAATACAGTCAGGATAATTTGAAATGTTAGTACAAGGTTTGCAGCCGGTTCAACCGGGAGCCCGACCGATCGATCAACCGTTACAACTGCACCTGAATCAACGGGTGACAGCCGAGATTTTGAGTATTAACGGCGAACAGATTGATATGCTTATCCAGGGCATACGGGTAATCGGCCGGCTGCAAACCAATGACCAAACTGCCATTCTGGAGGATCGCCGCACCGCGCAATTCATCATTCGCGGCGCAGTTGACGGCGTCCTGCAGATGCAGTTGGTGAAGCCAAATGAGAGCGGTCTCGCCCCACAACCTTCATCCGCCCTCATGGTTTTGGCCCAAAATCTGCTTTTAATGAACAACCTGGAATTGACAGATCAGAACCTGGCATTGGGGAAAGCTCTTCTAAATCACGGGCTGCCAGTAACACCACAATTAATGGAAGAGCTGACCACCGTGCTGAGCAGTGTAAAGAATTGGGGGCAGGCGGAAGCGGATATGGCGGCAGCATTGAAAGCTGGCGGTATGCCGCTGACTCATAACACGTTGGCGCTTGTCCTTCAAACAATGCCCACTCTGGCTGAGGGAGTCGGCCGACTGCAAAGTCAACTGGCAGAATTGGTCAATGGCAAAGCGGGAGTAGAAATTGCCCGCCTGGCAGAACAGGCGCTGAAACTGCTGCAGTCATCCACCATTGACTGGTCAAAACCTTTACCCCGTTTACTGGAAGACCTGAAGCAGGCCATCTCCATTTGGGGAAAGTCATTGGAATCGGAGCTGGCCAAGCAGGTAGAAAGTGGAAGTATCAAGGGAAATGAAGGCTGGCTGGCGCTGGCGCAGTTGCGCCGTGCGCTGGATAATAACGGGTACCGCACGGCGGTGCGTTCGATCGACCAGTTCATGGAAGGTGTCCGGCAGATGCAATTTTTGAATACAGCCAGTCCGGTTGAAAATGGAAACCCGCCCTGGCTGCTGGTCAATATACCGGTAGCAGCTCATCTGCCCGGACAAGCCGGGCAGCAAGGCCCTTTTTTCCCGGCCAGTTTGCGAATTGCTTACCGGACGGAAGGTAAGGCGAAAAAAATTGATGCGGAAAATACGCGGCTGGTGCTTACTGTTGATCTACTGGGTGGAGATTACCTGACCGCAGATCTTTCCTTTATTGGTAAGCGGGTTGGCGCCTGGTTGACAGTCTCAACGGATGAGCTAAAAGAGAGAGCAGTTGACAGCCTGCCCAATTTGGAAACCCGCCTGGAACAAATGGGGCTGCGTTTACAGGTAGCCCAGTGTGAAGTGGCGGCGGTTGGTCCGGTTCTAACTGCTGAAGAAATCCCTGTCCTTCCCGGTGCGCAAGGCATCGATATTGAGGTTTAAGCATGCCTATTCCGTTCAAGCCTCCGCAAGAGAATCAAATAAAAACAGCCATTGCATTGGAGTATGATCCACAGAAAGATACTGCGCCAAAGGTTGTTGCCTCGGGGCGCGGCGAAATTGCTGATAAAATATTAAAGATCGCACAGGCTAATCAGATTCCGATCCGGGCAGATCCAATTCTGGCACAGGCGCTTTCCATGGTAGATTTGGAAGAAGAAATACCGGCAGAATTATATGCAGTAGTCGCAGAAGTACTGGCGTGGGTATACAGGTTACAAAAAAAATCACTTGAGGATTAAAAATTCATGACAACACCCCAACGGCCGGCAAAAGAGCGCAGACAATACTACCGGTTATTGTATCCACCGGAATTAGCTCCCGAAGTTGCAATTATGGGGTCTACTTTTCGTGTATTAGATATTTCAGAAAAAGGCCTGCGGTTCCGAAAAGATTTCAATTCCCGCTTGGATACGGGCCAAAGTATTCGGGGGGTGTTAATTTTCGTGGATTTATCCAAGATCGAGTTTCAAGGGTACATCTTGCGCGTGGTAAACCGTGAGGCCGTGGTAATTTTTCTGAAGAATTTGCCATATCAAAAGATAATGGCTGAGCAATTGTTCTTGCAGCGCAGTATTAAGTAGCCTGCACAAAATATTTACACAATCTTTCTGGAATTTTTACGGAGGGTTTACAGCTTTTCATTCCGGAAAGAGATAAGATGATAAGAGAGTTCTTCTAATGGATTCGTTCGTCTCTTGCATTTACACCGCAATGCTTTGAATCTGCTATGATTATGTTAACGAAAGGTTTTTTCAGCCAGAATGCCGGATGACGCAGCTAGCAATATCGGAGTTTTCAAAAGCAATAAATTAACCCTCCTATATGGATTGGGGATGATGGTATGGAATTAAAATTTGACCTGGCAGATGATGAATTTCCAATTTTTATGGCTGAAACTGATGAACAGCTTCAGGTTCTTGACGATGGCTTAATTCGGCTGGAACGTGAGGGTGAGGATATGGACCTGCTGCAAGCTTTATTTAGAGCAGCGCATACCCTGAAAGGAACCGCTGGCATGATTGGGCACAAGCGCATGGTGACCTTGACGCATGCCATGGAAACCGCTCTTGATTGTCTGAGAAAACATACACTATCGGTATCAACAGGTTTGATTGACTTATGCCTCGAAGGCACCGATGCCCTGAGGAATTTAAGGGAAGAGGTAATAACCCGGGCAGAAAGCGCCGTGACGGTTGAGCCGTTGGCAGCCCGCTTTACTGCGCTGCTGCAAGGTGAAAATTCACCCGCTGCCGCGCCGTTAGCAAAGGCAGCGCTAGAATTAGCGCCCGCTGTGCCGCAATCAGCGGATGGAACCACCATTCGCATCCAGATTTCTCCAAACAGCATCGCTTCGTCTGCTCGCGCCTTCCAGGTGATGATGGAATTACAGGGTTTGGGTACGATCAAAGAAATGAGCCCAACCCAGGAACAGATCGAAACGGCAAAACCGGTTTATGAAGTAACTGCAGTTATTGAAACCACCAAATCTGAAGAAGACATTCGCAAAGCGTTTGACCGGATTTCTGAATTGGAAAAAGTGGAGGTCTTCCCTCCCATTATTGAAAATCAGCCGGCAGCAAGCCCGGCATTACCTATCGAGGAAACGGCAGCTTTACCAGCACAAACAGTGACAACGGCGCCAAAAGCGGGTTCGCCGACCGGAGAAGCAGCCAAACCTGGTGGGGCGCCCGTTGCAGTGGAGAAGACCGTCCGTACCAGCGTTGAGCGGCTGGATAACTTGATGAATCTGGTCGGAGAATTAATCACCGACCGCAATCGCTTATATCAAATTCGCAGCAAAATGGAAGCATCCAATCGCAATAACGAGCACGCAGATGTACTTTCAGACACCATTACCCATGTTGGCCGGATTACCGACCAACTTCAAATGGAGGTTATGGGCATCCGCATGTTGCCTGTTTCAAATGTGTTTAATAAATTCCCCAGAATGGTGCGCGATTTAGCCGCAAAACTGGATAAGAAAATTGACCTGAAGATTGAAGGTGAAAATACTGAACTTGACCGGTCGGTGGTAGAAGAAATAAATGATCCATTAATTCACTTGATTCGTAATTCTGTGGATCATGGGATTGAATCAACGGCTGACCGTCTAAAAGTTGGGAAATCAGATCGGGCGGTGGTAAAGCTCACCGCTCGCCATGAACAGGGTAGGATTATATTAACGGTTGAGGACGACGGCAAAGGAATTGATCCGGAAAAGATTAGAGCTATTACGGTCAGTAAGGGTATTATGTCTGAAGCGGATGCGGCTTCATTAAGTGATGATGAAGCGATTAACTTGATCTTCTCCTCAGGTTTTTCCACTGCTAAAGTCGTAAATGACGTATCTGGTAGAGGTGTAGGGTTGGATATTGTCCGCAATAATATCCAAAGATTAAACGGTACAGTGATGGTTGAAACTGAAAAAGGGCAAGGCACGCGTTTTCTGGTTACTCTGCCGTTAACCCTGGCGATTGTACCCACTCTGCTTGTTCAAGTTGGTTCGAATATACTTGCCATTCCCCTGGTTACCGTCCTGGAAACGCTCAAGGTGACGGCAGGGGAAGTTCAAACAGTCAATTCCCGGCCAGTAATCCGTTTACGAGATAAAGTGCTGCCGTTGATGGAAGTAGCCGATACCTTTGGCTTCAAGTCGGCCAAAAAAGAGCAAGGCTATCGGCATGTGGTTGTTGTGGGAATGGGCAAACAGCAAATGGGATTGGCAGTCGACAGTCTTTTAGGTCAGGAAGAAGTTGTTGTAAAATCACTTGGCTCCATTATAGGTGAGGTGATGGGTATTACCAGCGCTGCTATACTTGGAGATGGATCAGTAATTCTCATCGTTGATGTGCAGGACCTTTTCCAGATAACCGGACAAAAATCCGCAGGAAGTAGCAAGGAGTAGTGTAATGGCGCAAGAAAACCGAATAGTTGATGAAAATTTTATCTCCAAAATGCGGATTATTGCCACCCGCGGGTTCAAGAACTCGGCCAAGGGTCTGTCAATGATGATCGGCCAAGAGATGACCGTTTCGTCGCCGGATGTGAAAATGGTACCACTGGCAAATATTGCCGATATGTTGGGCGGACCTGAAAACGATGCCGTGGGTGTGTACTTGCGCATCGAAGGCAATCTTTCGGGGCAGATAATGCTTATCATTCCTTATCAACAGGCGCTTGAATTCTGCGATATGGTATTGGATGTTCCCGCCGGAGAAACACAAGAGCTGGGTAAAATGGAACGCTCAGCTTTGTCTGAAGTCGGAAACTTGACCGGTGCATTTTTCCTCAATGCGGTTGCAGAATTGACGGGGATTTCTTCCCAACCCACGCCGCCGGCTGTTATGGTGGATATGGTTGGTTCCATTTTGGATGTAGTGGTGGCCACCATGGGCGCCATCAGCGACCATGTCTTAATGTTTGACGCTGCTTTTATGATTGGCGAAAGAAAACTGCAAGCAGATTTTTGGATTATTCCAGACCCAGCAACACTTGAGAAATTAACTATTGCGGAGATAAAGGAACAATGAGCGAGCCGATGTCCTCCGTGGGCTTAGGGGAAATGCGCGTCAGCCGCGACCCAGGCGAAGTGCTGATCGCATTCGGGCTAGGGTCATGCCTGGGGATTGGCATGTACGATCCAGTTGCCAAAGTTGGAGGAATGATTCATGTTGTTTTGCCGGAACAGAAATCTGGCAACGATCCAAATCTGGGAAAATTTGTCGACACCGGAATTCCATTGCTGCTGCAAAAAGTCATTGCTGAAGGTGGAGAAAAATCCCGCCTCATCGTAAAGATGGCAGGCGGCGCCAATATGCTGGTATCGCCTGGCCTTTCTGGTATTTTTGAGATTGGAACAAGAAATATCAGCAAAGCCGCTGAGGTTTTCAAAGAACTGAAAATAAAAATTCACAAAGAAGAAGTTGGCGGACAAGTCGGAAGGACGGTAAGATTATATATTGCCGATGGCCGGATGACTGTTCGGATGATGGGGTCCCAGGAACGAGACCTGGGTGCAGTTTAATCATAATTTGTAAAATAAGGAGTGTAAAGAATGACAAAAGTTCTGGTGGTTGATGATGCGGAATTTCTCCGAGTTCGTATTACTAAAATGCTGGTAGGAGAAGGATACGAAGTTAATGAGGCAGAAAATGGTGCAAAAGCGTTGGAGCTTTACCAGCAAATCAAACCGGATGTCGTCCTAATGGACATTACCATGCCTGAAATGGACGGTTTGACTGCGTTGAAAAGTATCAAGGCTATTGATCCAAATGCCCGTATTATTATGCTCACTGCGCTTGGACAGGAATCGGTGGTGATGGAAGCAGTTAAAGCCGGCGCCAAAGATTTTGTTGTGAAACCCTATGACAGTGATCGGGTTCTTTCAGCGATTGCCAAGGCATTAAAGTAATCCTATGACACCTCTTCCGTCTGGAGCCAATCCTGTAAAGGTAATGGTTGTTGATGATTCGGCATTTATGCGCTTCACCATCACCAAACACCTGAATGAATCTCCCGGGCTAACGGTAGTTGGCACAGCCAGAGATGGCCAGGAGGCTTTAGAACTCATCCCAAAATTAAAGCCGGATGTTGTGACCCTGGATGTTGAAATGCCGAATATGGATGGCCTTTCCACCCTGCGGGAGATCATGTCCCGCCATCCGCTTCCAGTAGTAATGCTGTCCAGTTTGACTTCAGAAGGTGCGCTAGAAACTGTCCGAGCTCTTACCCTTGGGGCGGTTGATTTTGCTGCCAAACCGGATAATAAAGCCAATATGGCCTCCATATTGGAGGATGTGGCAATCAAAGTCTTACGGGCATCCAAAGCTAAAGTGTGGCAGACCTCCAACAGGCCGTTGATTAGTGAAGTGGCACTATCTCAGAAAGCGTTGGAAAAAAAGGTTCGTCCATTGGGCAGCAAAGACCGCATAGTCGTGATCGGTTCCTCTACCGGAGGCCCCAGGGCATTGAATACAGTTGTACCTATGTTGAAAGCAAATATTCCGGCAGCTTTTGTCATCGTTCAGCATATGCCGGCCGGATTCACACGGTCTCTTTCTGACCGATTAAATAGTACTTCAAGTCTGTATGTTAAAGAAGCCGCTCCAGGTGACGTATTGGAGGTCGGGAAAGCGCTATTTGCGCCAGGCGGATTTCACATGTTGTTTGATGAATCTGACCAAATAACTTTAAATCAGAATCCTCCTGTGCATGGGGTTCGCCCGGCGGTAGATGTCACGTTACTCTCTATTGCCCAACGCTATGGGGATCGGGTGGTTGCTGCGATCCTGACCGGCATGGGGAGTGACGGCACTACGGGCGCCTTGCTTGTACATAACTCCGGCGGATGGGTGATTTCAGAAGCAGAAGAGAGCTGCGTGGTGTACGGAATGCCCCGATCGGTTTTTGAAGCCGGAGCCTCAAATGAAGTCGTTCCACTATCAAAAGTTGCTGACGCAATTTGTGCAGCGGTGGGAAAATAAATATGGAACAAGACGTTTATGTAAAGATAAAAACAGTAATCAAATCTATGACAACCATAGATTTGGAGCATTACAAAGATGAGCAAATGCGCCGACGGTTGGATTCCTGGCTGGTTCGCTCTGGCACAAAAACCTGGGAAGAGTACTTTGCCAAAATCAAAGTTGACAAAGATGAATTATTAAAATTCCGCAATTATTTAACGATAAATGTAACAGAGTTTTTCCGTGATCCGGAAAGATGGAAACATCTGTGCGATCTTGTGCTTCCTATGTTGATTCGCGAAGCTGGAACCAAGCCAGGCTTGCGCATCTGGAGCGCTGGCTGCTCTATTGGTGCGGAACCGTATACGTTGGCGATGATCATGGATGATATAGCGCCTGGTAAGAAACACTATATTCTGGGTACCGATCTGGACAAGGGAGCCATTGCCAGAGCACAATCTGGTGGGGCATATTTGGCTGAGGAATTAAAAACTCTTTCACCAAAACAACGGTCAACCTATTTCAAACCAGGCGGACCCCCGTTTAATGTAGTCGACACGCATATCAAAAAAATCACATTTAAAGAGCAAAATATGATTACAGATTCGTTTGAAAATGAATTTGATTTGATTGTTTGTCGAAATGTTGTTATTTATTTTACGAGTGCATCCAAAGATGTTCTTTACAAGAAATTTTCCAGTTCGCTGCAGAAAGGCGGCATCTTGTTTATTGGTGGAACAGAAATTATTCCGCACCCGCAGGATTTTGGTTTGAAAAGTTTTGGTATTTCCTTTTACCAAAAAATTTAGGCTTAATTCGTTTATTGGAGATTTAAATGGCAAACGTCAAATTCATGAATCCCTTTGTGGAAGCAGCGGCAGAAGTGCTTGAAAAAGAGGTGAGTGTTACTACAGAACGCGGCACTTTGAGCCTGCAAAAGTCATCCATGACTTCGGATGAAATCACGGTCCTGTTGAGTCTGGTTGGTCAGGTTCAGGGCGTGGTTTTATACGGCTTATCAAAGGCTACTGGAATGAAGTTGGTCTCAAAAATGCTCGGCCAAGAATTTGCCGAATTCGATAACCTTGCCCAAAGCGGAGTTGCTGAACTTGGCAATGTTATTACCGGGCGTGCAACGGTTAAGCTGAGTAAAGAAGGCTTTAGCTCCGAAATCTCTCCGCCTACCCTTATCCAGGGTGAAGGTATTATTATTTCCACGCTGGATTTCCCCAGAGTGGTTGTTCCATTGAAAACGGAGTTGGGAGAAATTACGGTTCACCTTGCGCTGCGCGAAACTCCTCCCGGAAGTGATTCGGGGAAGAACTTCGTCCCAGTTTCTATTCAATTGAAGTAAGTAAGGAGCGAGATATGAAAGTTCAATACCTGATTCCATTCGTTGAAGCTGCGTATGAAGTATTAAAGGCGGAAGTGAACATCCCTATGCAGCGCGGGGATTTGTCTTTGGATAAAGGCGCTTATCTTACAGATGATGTAACCGTCATTATCAGCCTGGTTGGCGATATTGAGGGGATCGTGTTTTTTGGCTTTAGCACTGAAGCGGCGCTGGCTATTGCTTCCGGTATGTTGGGTGAAAGCTTGATAGAAATGAATAGCCTGGCTCAGAGTGGTATTGCAGAACTGGGAAATGTCATCACTGGCAGGGCGAGCGTCAAGTTATCTAAATCTGGATTCCAATCTACAATTTCGCCGCCAACCATGCTTCTTGGAAAGGGAGCCACCATCTCAACGCTGGATTTCCCCAGAGTTGTCGTTCCATTGACAAGTAATATTGGAAAAATAGCCATTCACCTGGCTTTGCGAGAGGCAACTCGACAGGGAGCCAATGCGGCCTTGCTAAAAGTCCCGGCTGCACCTGGCTCAAAACCTCCACAATAAATTTCACGGGAGATTTACGCAATTTTTATCTCCGCTTAATTCCATTTCACTGAATAGCTAGGTAGAATTACGTGTGGTAACAGGCGTAATTCTGCTTTTTATAGCAGAAGCGGTATTTCCTTATTGTTATATCCGAAAATTCTGTGGAGTAAAAATGTCAAGTTCGGTTGAAGAAAATATTCAGCAAAAAGGATTGGATCGAGTAGACCGAACGGGTTTAGAATCGATCCGGAAATCATGGTTGGTTCCCAGAGGGACGGGAACGCTGGCTGCTGTAAATCCGCCAAAATCAATATTGGAAGCAAATAGCAATTTACAACCGCAATTGGACGGCAAGAATTTCGATATAATTAACTCATAAATTTGACGAGGATCCTATGTCGCAAGTAGTGGCAATCAGCAATCAAAAAGGTGGCGTCGCAAAGACAACAACGTGCATATCACTGGGCGCTTGTCTAACAGAGAGCGGTAAAAAAACGCTGCTGATAGACCTGGATCCTCAAGCGAACTTGTCCTTATCTTTAGGCATCCATGATGATGATGTCGAAGAAACGATCACGGATGCTTTGGAAACAGCTTTGAATCCCCGCAAACTTGAATGGAGCAAATTAATCCATTCAACAACATTGGATGGAATGGATATGATTCCATCAGATGCCCGGTTATGGACCGTTGAGCGGATGCTTTCTGATAAAGAGGGCTATGAAACCGAACTTGCCAAATTAATTGTTCGTTGGAAAAATGACTACGACTATATTTTGATGGATTGTTCCCCTTCGGTGGGGACATTAACGATAATGGCGCTAACTGCGTCTGACCGGGTAATTATTCCTATTCAAACAGAATTTTTGGCAGCCGTAGGGCTGGTTCGTTTGATTGAAACAGTGGATGCCGTGAAAAAGCATACCAATCCGCATTTGGACTACCATCTGGCGGCGGTTATGTATGACCAGCGCAACAGCATTTGCCGGGATGTATTGCAAAAATTGCAGGAAAACTTCCCGGAAAAAATATTCAAGACCGTTATTGGTGTGGATACGCACTTGAAAGAATGCGTGGCTTCGGGTCAACCAATTACACAATATGATCCCAAAACTCGCGCCAGTCAACAATACGCGCAGCTTGCCGCCGAACTAGAAATCATCGTTAATGGAAACAAGGAGGGTGTATGAGCAAAAAATCTAAAATCAAGACCACATTAGACAATCTGTTTGCAGGTGGTCGGACAACTCCAGAAGAAGCCAAAGCGGAAAAAGAAAGTACAACCGCGCAGATCAACAGCGCTTCCAGTGAAAAGGCAAAAATGGCTGCCCAACTGGAAGAAATTGTACCTGACCCGAAGATAGCAGAAATAGAACGAGTAGAAAACATGAAAATTGAAGAGCCCAACCCGGCGCAAAATCAGCCAATTGATAATCAAACCCCCGAAATAATAGAATTGCTTTCACAGGCAATTCAACCGGTAAGCGCAACAGAGCTTCCAGTAGCGCCGCAAGCAAAATCTGCGGAACCACAATTGCCCGTTGTGCCAGTGGAAACAGCCGGAGAGAAAGCCAACCCCGAGCAGCTTAATGTGGCTGAAATCGACCTGGCAAATAGGGTCAAAGTGGATGATGATGAACAACTGGTAATCTTTACACTGGGTGAAGAACTTTACGGTGTCACTATTCGAACAGTTGAAAGCATTATTAAAATTCAGGCTATAACAGAAGTCCCCAGCACAGCCGCTTATGTTCTGGGAGTAACAAATTTGCGTGGGACGGTAGTGCCGGTGTTGGATCTTCGCAAACGGTTCAGCCTGCAGTTTGCAGATACTACGCCTAACACCCGCATCATCATTATCAATGCCGATGGGGCAAAAGTTGGCATCGTTGTGGATGAAGTCACCGAGGTGTTGAAAGTGGCGCAGATTGCCATCCAACCGACCCCGCCGATGGCAACCACAATTGAATCAGCCTTCATCAGCGGCATTGCAAAAATCAATGGTAGATTGGTAATATTATTAGATTTGGTTAAAGTGCTGGATGCATCCAGCAGGCAATACAACCGGTAGCTGAAATTTTGCTTAATAGGATTTCCTATCAATGGTAAGGGAAATGATGATGAGGTCTCCGCATTGGTATATTGAAACACTGAACTGGCCGAAGATCGCCCGAATACAATTAGGCTTAAGGAGGAAACAAGATGGATCAACAATTGGTGGTTTTTGAACTCGCAAACGAGCATTATGGAGTGGAGATTTCCACTGTTGAGAGTATCATCAAAATGCAAGAAATCACCCGAATCCCACGCTCGCCGGTGTTTGTTGAGGGGATTATCAATCTGCGTAATATGGTTTTACCGGTAATCGACTTAAGGAAACGGTTTGGTCAGGATTCTCGCGAAATAACCAGAGATTCACGCATTATGGTTGTAGCCCTTGGGTCTATGAAGGTGGGAATGATTGTGGATGCCGTCTCGGAAGTTTTGCAAGTTTCAGCGGAGTCGATTGATCCGCCGCCATTGGTGACGGCGTCATCCCGTGAGAATTTCATTATAGGGATTGCAAAACTCGACAACCTTCTCGTGATTTTGTTGGACGTAAGCCGGATATTAACAACAGATGAACAGCTGGAACTTTCCGCAATTGGGTAGCGCTATTTTACATCAAACCCCAGCCGGCGCAGGAA
>JBAWYZ010000049.1:0-11820 GCA_037143255.1 Leptolinea sp.
TAACCTGCTATCTGTGGTGGATCCGAAATTAATTAAAATTATCACCTATGACGAAAAAATTGTCGGTTTCTTGCTGGCATTCCCGGATATCTCAGCTGCATTACAGCGACACGGCGGCCGCATCACTCCCTGGGGTATCGTCGATATGCTATTTGAGATGAAGAAGACAAAATGGGTTTCTCTGAACGGGGTGGGAGTCTTGCCAGAGTATCACGGACGGGGCGGGGCTGCCCTGATGTACTCGGAAATGGAGAAGACGATCAAAGATTTTGGCTTTGACCATGCCGAATTAACCCAGGTCGCTGAGACCGCTGTTCAAATGCGGCAGGACCTGATCAATGTTGGCGGCCGGGCATACAAGAATCACCGGGTTTACCGCATCAAAATTTAATGGATGTTTGATTTTATGGGCTGCCTATCTCAGGCAGCCTTTTTTGATTCGCTGATAAATTGCAATCCCAATTGAATTTAGCGCCATTGCTTGAGTCACAATAAAAAGCGGGGCTACGGCAATATAAAACCGTTGAAAATTGGTAGGTGCGAAAAGCATAATAGTGAAACCCAGAATCGCTGTAATTGCCAGGAAGACCCCCACCGTGTACCTGTTTGGCTCGTGTTTCGAAAATAGCCTGCGGATAAGAATCACCCATCCGAAAATGGTTAATCCAAGAAAAACAGCTCCGCCTGCGAAACCGCGAAACAAATTGTTGATCGGGTTGCGAAAATATTGTTCTTCCTGTACCAATGTATCAATTTTATAGTTGCCAACATCTGCAATGGCAGGCGGTTCGATATAGACCTGGCCGATGAAGTAGGCAGATTGTTCCAAAGGATTGTAAGAACGCTGGTAATCCGACTTCATCCGTTCGGATAAATCAGTTCGAAAACCGATACCGGCCTGCAAGGCAGGAAGAGGGGATTTCCAGTAGACCGGGTTTAGAACCCAGCAAATGATCAGAACGATTGTCAGAAAAAAACCGGCTTGGATGAACCGTTTGGGTTTCGCTATTCGAGCGCTCGGCCGCAAGAAAATATCCAACAGACCGACTCCCAGCAATGGCCAAGTGGTTTGTTTTGTATTAATGGCCAAACCGATTGGAATGGCGGCGATCCAAATCCGTTTATCCAGGCAAAGCAACCCCCACAAAGACGCACTCAGTAAGCAGATCAGAGCGCTTTCTGCCATTGCCCGGCGAGTGTGGATCAAGATCAATGCGTTGGTGGACAGAAGCAATATTGATAGAACTGCAGCGCCCCATCCCCCCATTTTTTTTGCCGCCAGGAATAGAAACAGGCAGCTTATTGGAAACATCCAGGCAACCGACCAGCGAGCTGTGAGCAAAACATCCGGGTCAGGAAGCGCCCCTAATTTGCTGTTCCCTGTCCATAATTTTGACCAATCCCAATCTGCGGGAACAGGGTTCTTTCCGCTCAGCCAACCCCCCAACCCGATTAGCGTGCGAGAGACAGGTGAATCGATCAACCGGTAGCGCATTCTGGCATCAACAGTATTTGGTTGGGAATAGGCCAAACTTAACGGATTCTGAATCCATTGAGAAACATCCGCGCTAGTAAATATTTGGGTACTTTCATCCGGGTGGAAAGGAACGCTGGAAATCCCCGAGAAATACATCAGGCAGATAAGCACAAAGAATAAAGGGGCGAGAAATTTAGGGTGGGAGAAGATTTTCATTTTGCGCTACAATTATTTATATGAAGAACTTTTCCCGGACTGTTGGGGATAACCAGGCGCCCAACAAGCTTCAAATTGCAGGCTGGCTCCTGATGATTGTCTGTATAGGGGTGGGGTGGAAAGCTGTCTGGTTGTCGCAGGATGTCTTTCCTTTCAATGCAGATGAGGCGATTACGGGGTTGATGGCGCGCCACATTTTGCAGGGCGCCTGGCCGGTGTTCTTTTACGGTCAATCTTATATGGGCAGCCTTGATGCATTCCTGGTGGCGGCCTTTTTCCGGATATTTGGCGATGCGGTGTTTCCTATTCGAATTCTTCAAATATTGCTATTTTCCTGTACGATTATAACAACTGCTGCGCTAGGCAAAAGTATTGCTTATTCATGGCGAACTGGTTTGCTGGCAGCCTTGTTTTTGGCTGTTCCTGCTGTACACGTTACATTATATACAACTGTGAGTTTGGGTGGCTATGGCGAGGCTTTGCTGTTATCGAATGGCGCCTATTTGTGCGCTTCTCTCCTTCATAACCGGGTGACTGTATGTGGTTTTCTAAAGAAAATGGATTGGATTTTAGTGAGTCTCTTGGGTGCAATCACCGGATTGGGTTTTTGGGTATTCGGGATCACGCTGGTAGCCACAATCCCCGCGGTGATTTTAGCGTTTGCGGCAGTGGTTCCCATTTGCAAATCGAAAAAATCCGCCTTAGTAATACTCGGGGTTATTTTTCTCATCCCTTTTATTCTTGGCTCACTCCCCTGGTGGATGGCAAGTCTACAAAATGGGGTCATGCCGCTGATAAGGGAGTTATCAGGTTCAGCAATATTCATTGAAGGCGGCAGTTGGTTTTCCCGACCAGCGGATCACCTCTTTTATTTTGTTTTCCTCGGACTGCCGGCTGTATTTGGCTTGCGCCCTTCATGGGAAATCCGATGGTTGGCGCTGCCGTTGTTACCTATTGTTTTAATCGGCTGGGGGGCTGCTTTTTGGTGTTTCTCGAAGTTATTAAAGACATCTTTACTACCCATTCGAAATAACTGGTACATGTTGATAGGGTCTGTTTGTCTGCTAATAGGAGGATTTCTATTTACACCATTTGGGTTAGACCCCTCTGGCAGATATTTCTTACCGCTCGCTGTTCCGCTGTCTCTACTGCTAGCCTGGGTGATAACTTTAACCATAAAGCAACAATGGATTAAAATATCTCTGGTACTTTTCTTGCTTGCTTACCATGCTATCGGAACCTGGCAGTCTGCAATGAAGAATCCCCCGGGCATTACTACGCAATTTGATGCCATCTCATGGATCGATCATCGTTATGACGAGGAATTGATGCAATTCTTGCGCGATACAGGTGAAACCCGCGGGTATTCCAATTACTGGGTTTCTTATCCATTGGCATTTCTCAGCAACGAGGAGATCATTTTCTCGCCGCGGCTACCTTACCACGCTGATTTGCGATATACAAGCCGGGATGACCGCTATCCAAAATACACGCAAATGGTTCAAGAATCTGAAAAGATAGCTTATATCACAACTTTTAACCCGGCCTTGGATGAGAAAATCAAACAGGTGTTTACGCAATTGGGTGTTTCCTGGAAAGAAAATTCTATTGGAGATTACCGGATTTACTATCACTTGAGCAGACCGGTACAACCTGGAGAAATTGATCCGAGTTTTGCATCACCAAACGTGGAAAATAATGAATAATCAAACCACTATCAATATTCCCGATCAAAAAAAGGTAGGTTTTGAGAACCTAATTTTGGTCGTGACGCTGCTGCTTGTTTTCCTTATGGCTTCCAGAACACCGTTAGATACGGATATGTGGTGGCATTTGCGCAGCGGGCAGATAATGGTTGAAACCGGGAAACCATTGTTGACTGATATGTTTTCATATACTCGTGCAGGAGCTGTCTGGACTAATCATTCCTGGCTGGGTGAAGTATTTCTTTTTGGAATTTACCAAATAATGAGTTGGGGCGGTCTTTCTGCTTTAATGGGTTTAGTAGCAGTTCTCACCGCCTGGTTGATTTGGTTGCAAATTTCCGGTGGGGTATTTACCAAAGCTAGTTTTGTGTTGTTGGCAAGTATTGTTTCTGCACCCCTGTGGACGCCGCGGCCACAATTGTTTTCCATTTTGTTCTTAGCCTGTTTAACCTGGCTGGTGAATTTCTGGCTGCGAAAAGGCGGCAAGGTCATCTGGTTTTCGCTGCCGCTGTTTGTTTTGTGGTCGAATATTCACGGTGGTTTTGTACTTGGAATTATCTATCTCTTTGCCTGCGCATTGGGTATAGCGCTGGACGGCATTCTGAGTGACAAATCATTACGAGCTGCCAAACTGGAACAGGCAAAAAGTCTGATTGCCATAGCTGCGGGGGGATATATTGCAGCAGCCATCAACCCGAATGGCTATAAGATGTGGCTCATTCCTTTCGAGACGGTTGGTGTAGGCGTGTTGCGGCAGTATATTCAAGAATGGGCTTCGCCGGATTTTCATAGTTCGGAAGTTTGGGCATTTTTAGTATTTATTCTTTTTCTCTTTATTGCCCAATCATTAAGTTCAAAAAAGGCGAATTTTCAGTATCTGGCCCCGGCTGGTCTTTTCATTTTGATGTCTTTATTTGCGAGAAGAAATATTGCCGCAACTGCGATTGTAGCAACGCCCTGGTTGGCTTCATCCTGGCTTGATGTTATTTCAGATATTAAGCTCTCTGATTTTTTGCCAGAAAAATTTAAACAATATCTGAACAGCTACCGCAATTTGCAAAAACCGCTCCCTTTTAATCGCCAGACCCAATTGCTGAATTTAGGCATCGCGGCGTTTATCGGATTATTTTGCTTTCTAAAATTTGCTGCCGTAAATCACCCGATATTGATAGGAGCTTACGAAAAAAAATCATTTCCTTTTCAAGCTGTGACGTTCTTGAAATCAGTTCCGCACCCTTCAAATGGGAGAATCTTCAATAGCTATAACTGGGGCGGTTATCTGATATGGGAAATGCCTGATCAAAAAGTTTACGTCGATGGTCGGACGGATTTATTTGGGGATGAGGTTTTGGGTGATTGGTTAAACGTGATTCAGGCCGGGGATAGCTGGGAAAATATGCTAAGAAAATGGGAAGTGACCCGCGTCATCATCGAACCCGATAGACCATTGGCAAAGGTTCTACCTTATACCGGCTGGACTGTTATGTATCAAGATGGAATGGCGGTTATCTTTGATAAACCGGTTCAATAAGATGATGGATAAGATTTCAAAGATTAATTTCAATGGTTTGTCTGGAGCAGGATTCTTCCTGATTTTTCGATTGGTTTTGTTTGCAATCCTGCCGTATCAAGTTTTTCTTGGTTACGGTGATTTAATAAATTTCTTCCATGTGGCACAAATTCCTGGTTGGCCGTATCTGCACTATTGGGTTGAATTCCCTCCCATTTTCCCATTTGTGTCTGAACTATTATACCGGTTGGTTGGAGGAATGGAATGGAAATATGTGTATTCGTTAGCCGGGATTTTTAGTATCTTTGATGCAGGCTCCATCTTTGTTTTTTGGGAATTGACTAAGAAGAATGGTGCCCTTGGTGCTGCGAAAATAAGACTTTTCGTTTATGTATTGATCCTATGTGTCTTTCCGTACGGCTGGTGGTATTTTGAACCAATGGTTGTCTTTTTCTTCTTGCTGGCAGTTTATTATGTTCTCGGTGAAAAACCAGTATTTTTCGGGGCTGCGATTGCTGTTGGTTTCCTGCTGAAAGTTTTTCCAATTCTGGTTTTTATTCCTGCCTGGTTGACTCATCAAAAAAAGAGCTTTGTAATCTCTGTTAGTTTGTTTTCCATCATAGTTGCCGCTGTATTTGGATTGCTCTGGGAATATTCACCAAGTTTCACGCCGGCGTCCATTGGTTCCCAGAATTCAAAGGGCTCCTGGGAAACGGTTTGGGCTTTGTTGGATGGAAACATGGGAACAGGCAATTTTGGCCCCTTGGCCGAAAGGTTGGAACCCTCGCTGGCTTTTGAAGCCCGTGGAAACCCCGCCAGAATTCCTGCAATTATCCCATTGACAGTTGCTGGCCTGGCTGGTTTTGTTGTGCTTCTTAAACTGAAAAATCGGTCTAATCAGGGACGAATTGCCATACTCGGGTTGGGTTGGTCTTTACTTGTATTGGCGTCACCGGGTTGGAGCCCGCAATGGATATTGATGATAATTCCGATTTGTCTGTTGGTTTTTCCACCCCTACATGGAGCTCTCCTATCCGGATTATTGATTGTTATTAATTTGGCAGAATGGCCACTGCTTTTCAGTCAAGGCCGAACAGATTTGCTCTGGACAACAATAATCCTTCGCACCTTGGTACTAATTATTCTTTGCCTGCTTTTTGCCCAAACATCTTTACAAAATGTAGATAAAACGACATTTTCAGGCAATATTCAACCATAAACAATCTTCAGATCCCCACTCTAACCTGTGAATTATAATTTGAGCATCATTTTCATTGGAGCATGATTTGAAAAATCAAAAGGAATTACGCAGCTGGGTGGTAGCCGTACTGGGTATCATTATCCTCCTGGTTGGGTTGACCTGGGCAAATCATTATTATGCCGTCCGTAATCCCGGCGGAAATGATTTCCTGGTACATTGGATGGGCACGCGCTCTTTATTAGTGGACGGAATTAGCCCATACAGTGATGAAGTTGCCGGACGAATTCAAACTATGGTATACGGACGGTTGGCCCAAGCCGGGGAACATCAGTTACGCGTGGCATACCCGTTATACAGCATTGCCTTGTTCTTCCCTTTCGCGTTGGTTCCTGATTTTACAGTTGCTCGGTCTATTTGGATGACGGTATTAGAGCTTGCACTCAGCGGGTTGGCAGTTCTTTCCATCCGCCTGGTTGATTGGCGCCCCCGGTTCGGGTTGATGATCAGTTTTATTCTTTTCACTGTATTGTGGTATCACGGGTTGAGGCCGCTTATTAATGGAAATGCAGTGATTCTGGTTGCATTTGCTGCCGTTGCCGGTTTGACTGCGATCCGCTCGGAGGCGGAGGAGTTGGCCGGTGTGATGTTTGCTTTTATGACTATAAAACCCCAGGTGGCTGTTGTTTTTCTTTTATACATCACTTTTTGGGGATTTGCAGGAAAACGCTGGCGAATGCTTGGATGGATGATCGGAACTGTGGCGGCTTTGACTTTCGTTTCCACTTTATTGATTCCTGATTGGATCATCCAAAATTTGCGGGAAGTTGTTTTATATCCATCTTACAATCCCCCTGGAACACCGGCTGCAATTTTTGCTGAATGGTTGCCTGCCTCAGGGCAAAAACTCGGATTGGGTTTGACAATCCTCCTCAGCATTTTGTTGCTTTTTGAATGGGTTCAGTCTCTAAAACACGATTTTCGCGGTTTTATTTGGACATGCTGCCTTACACTCACTGCGTCCCAATGGATTGGTGTTCAAACAGACCCCGGAAACTTTATTATGCTGCTTCCTGTACTGGCGCTGCTTTTTTCCGTAATTGATGAACGTTACCGGTTGGCAGGCAAATGGTTCATCTATTTCCTGATGTTGGCGCTGCTGGTCGGTTTGTGGTGGCTTTTCTTGAATACAGTGTCATTCGGGTATCAACCAGTTCAAAGTTCGGTGATGTTCTTTCCGCTGGTTGGGCTTTGTTTTTTGTTATTATTTTGGGTTCGTTGGTGGGCTATTCGACCAGCGCAACTTTTGTCCGATCAGTTTTCCAGGCAGGTATAAACTGCGCTGGATAAAAGATCACCCTCTTTTTGGAATATTAACCGGAGCGGGACTCATCCGGTTGATTGGGATATCAACCCGTGGAATCCAATATGATGATGCTTTTAGCATTCTTCTAGCCAGGCGGACAGTTGGTGAAATCATTCAGGGGACTGCGGCTGATACCATGCCCCCCCTTTATTATTTGATCTTACATTTCTGGCAGTATATGGGGACGTCTATTGCTTTTCAACGGTTGCCGGGGATTATCTTTAGTCTCGGCATCATTGCGGTTGTGTATAAAATTGTCTATCAGGTAGAAAACAAGAACGCGGCCATCTGGACGGCTGCGATCCTAGCGGTTTCACCGTTACAGTATTATCACGCCCAGGATTTGCGCATGTACAGCCTGTCCACATTCTTCATTCTTGTCTGGGATTGGGGCGCTTTGCAACTAATTCGCTGCGAGAATCCACAAAAAATGCCGGTTTGGAAGTGGATGGTTATAATAATCAGCGGAGCGGCCGCACTGTACAGCCATGCCCTTGCTGGATTTGGATTGCTAGTGCCGTTTGTTTTTCTTTTGCTGAAAAAAGACTGGCAGCATTTTAAGTTTCTGATTGGTGCAGGGCTTTTAGTGGGTATATTATATTTACCCTGGCTTATTCATGTTCCAGGGCAAATTGCCAAGGTACAGCGCGCTTTTTGGACACCTGTACCCGGGGTGGTGGAAGTGCTGCAATCAATTTCGATGATTTTGGGTGATATCCCTGTTCCACCAGTGGTACTTGGGCTGGTATTATTTTGCAGTCTGAGTGTGTCAACGGTATGCACGGTTGTATATTTCCGCTCCCGGAAAACCCTAAAGACAGTCCTATTCTTTATCTTGATGGGATTGGTACCCCCGGTTATTCTACTGCTGCTTTCCTATGCCCTGCGTCCGATGTTTGTTGCGCGCGGCTTTTTGAGCGCTTATGTTGGCGTTTCAGCCTGCATCGGTATTGCCGCTGCCCGAGCCAGACCGGTGGAGAAAATGCTGATCGGCGCGTTCGTTTTACTGGCTGCCATCTGTACATTACCCAATTCAATCATGTTTAATCAATTTCCCCGCTCACCCTTTTTCCAGGCGGCGGAATATCTTCAAACTGAGGTAAATGATAGGGATGTCATTCTGCATGACAACAAGCTAAGTTACTTCCCATTTGAGGTGTATGCACCGGAACTGAATAGCCAGTTTCTCGCTGATCAACCTGGTTCAGCGAATGACACGCTGGCATTACAAACACAAACCGCTTTGGACTTATTCCCACAGGTTTTGCCAACAGCGCTAAAGGGATCGAGCCGGTTTTTCTTTGTTGTATTTCAACAGACCATTAAGGAATATCAAGCGGCCGGAGGACATCCGATCATTAAGCAAATGAATGCCCTTGCCGGACAGCCGGTTTTGCATTCATTTGGCGATCTGGATGTCCTGGAATACTCTTTTTCGCAGGTAAAACCGTGACCCGCAAGGATGCTTTCCTTCAGTTTGGGGCGGCGCTAATCTGCTTTTCCCTGCTTTCATTCTTTATCAAAACTCCCGGTTATATGGATGCAGAGTATTACACGCTTTCCGCCGTTCAAATTGCGAACGGAAAGGGATTGACCCAGCCAATACTCTGGAACTTTCTGGATGATCCAGTAGGGTTGCCGCACCCTTCTCATACCTATTGGATGCCAGCCCCTTCACTGGTAGCATCAGTGGGGATGCTTCTTTCAAGCAGACCAATATTCTCTACTGCTCGTATTCCTTTTATTATCTTCGCTGCGCTGGCGGTTCCTGCTGCTGGTTGGATGGGGTATCGGTTTTCCAAAAGAAGGGCAATTGCCTGGTTGGCTGCCGGACTGGCTGTTTGCTGCGGCTATTACGCACCTTATACAGGCACTGTTGATAGTTTTTATCTGGTAATGGCCGGTGCGTGGGTGTTTTTCTATGTTTTTGATTGGATACTATTTTCCGATGGGCGGAAGAATATGGCTCGCTGGTTTTTCCTCGGATTAGCATCCGGCTGGCTGCATCTCAACCGCGCGGATGGTTTGCTCTGGCTGGGATTGGCAGTAGGACTTTGGTTTGTTTTACTGATTATACAAAAGAGAGGCAAATTGCCGGATGACAGGATCAATATTCTTGCAATTTTCGCCGGTTACTTTGCTATCACCGGGTTTTGGTACTACCGTAATTTAACCCAATTCTCCAGCCTTTTCCCGCCGCACACTTCCCGAGCGCTATGGATGACATCTTACAATGAGCTGTTTTCTTTCCCGCCGGAGCAATTAACTTTTGATTATTGGCTTGCATCTGGATTTGCCTCAATCCTGCACGACCGCATGAATGCCCTGACTCGGAATCTTGCCGTTTTTGCCGGTGTTCAAGGGATGATCCTTTTCGTCCCATTATGGATTGTTGCTTTCTGGAAAAGGCGGCAAGACACACTAATTCAGATTGCCCTGGCGATGGAAGTGGTTATCCTGCTGATTATGTCTTTTGTTTTTCCGTATTCCGGAATGCGGGGTGGGTTCCTACATTCATCTGCGGCGCTTCAGCCGCTCTTCTGGGGTCTGGCTGCTGCTGGCGCTGCCGATGTGATTCAATGGGCAGCTAGTAAGCGGAAATGGAATCTCCGCAGCGCCGAAATCGTACTGCTACCGGGGATTGTTTTGATTTGTGGATTAGTCACAATTTTTATTTTTCGCCTGGTTGTGATTGGCAGCAATCCAGAACTGCCTGCCTGGGAAGGAAGTTTCCGTTCATCCGAGAATGTCAGGGAATTAATCAAGGCGAATGATTTGCTTTCATCCACCCGGATACTGATCAACAATCCAGCCGGGTATGCATTAGTAACCGGCGGCGAAGCAGTGGTTATTCCGGATGGCCCAGGTATATCAACCCTGGCCGTGGCTAAGAAATTTGATGTTAACTATTTAGTGCTAGAAATAAATCATGTAACTGGGTTGGATGCACTCTACGACCATCCACAAGAAAATCCAATGTTTACCCTGATCGGAAACAAAGAGGATGCGTTCCTTTTCAGAATTAACCAGGCGGGAGGAGATGATTTATGAAGTCTGGTCGGCAGAATTTGATGCTTCAGACTGGCATCCTGCTCGTAGTGTCATTATTGGTAATAGGTTTGTTTATTACTTATACTTCATCAATGGGATATGTGGGCTTTCCGTTGGATGATGCCTGGATTCACCAGGTGTATGCCCGTAATCTGGCTATGCGTGGTGAATGGGCATTTAACCCGGGCGAGCCATCTGGTGGGTCCACTTCACCACTCTGGTCGCTGCTCTTAAGTGGGGCGTTTGTTATTGCAGTACAGCCAGTAGTCTGGGTTGCAATCCTCGGGTGCCTGACATTGTTTGGGATCGGCTTGCTTGCTGAAAATCTATTCAGAACCTGGACCCCGGAATACACCAGCAGGATTCCGTGGATTGGTTTATTCTTTATCTTGGAGTGGCATCTTATATGGGCTGCAATATCAGGAATGGAGACAGCTCTCTTTTGCGGCTTGATACTGGGCGTTTTTTGGACATTAAGAGAGAAATACCGCCATTATTGGCTTGCGGGACTGTTGATTGGTATTTCCACATGCGTCCGGCCGGATGGAATCACTTTGCTTGGTCCGGCGATTTTCATGGTTTTATTTCAGCCAACTGGGATAAAACAGAAGTTGAGCTATCTGGTAAAAATTCTCGCTGGTTTTCTGGTTGTCTTCCTGCCCTATCTCTTATTCAATCTCAAATTTGCCGGTAATATTTGGCCATCAACTTTTTCGGCAAAACAAGCTGAGTATTTATCTGCTGTGTCTCTCCCATTCATTGAGCGGATGGGAATGTTATTGTTGCCATTCCTGGCTGGAGGGGGTGTAATTTTGCTGCCCGGGGTATTTGCGGCTGCCTGGATAGCCATCCAAAAAAAGAAGGTGGAAATCGGATCCATGCTCCTATGGATGATGGGTTTCATCATGCTCTATTCCATTCGGTTGCCAGTAAACTATCAACACGGCCGCTACATGATGCCGGCTATGGGGTGTTTCTTTCTTACCGGTTTTTGGGGGATGGCGCAATTTATGAAAAACTGGAATGTAAACCGGTTTACCTGGGTTGTTAAGCGGTTCTGGTTTGCAAGTCTCATAATGATAACGGTTGTTTTTCTCTGGCTTGGGCGCATTACGTATCAAAAAGATGTGGCCATTATTGAGACTGAAATGGTGCAAACTGCTGCCTGGATAAAGCAAAATACTCCGCCAGACAGCCGAATTGCTGCCCATGACATCGGCGCTCTGGGGTATTTTGCAAACCGGAAAATCATTGATCTGGCAGGCTTAGTAAACCCGGAAGTGATCCCCATTATCA
>JBAWYZ010000050.1:0-11730 GCA_037143255.1 Leptolinea sp.
GGGTGAGGTTTCTTCTTTTTGCAGCGCAGCCGAATAAATGGACACATCGCGGGGAAGAAATTGCGCAGCCTGATACACCATCATGCCGAGAGTAACCCATTGCACTACTTTTGAAACTTCCACCCGGTTCTCGTCATCCGGTTTGCCTTTTCCTGGCAGTAGCACCGTTAAACACGAAACCAATGGTAAAACCACCGGTAGAAAATAATGTGTTCGGCGGGTGGCCGAGAAGTTAATGGTTAGAATAAGCGGAATTAACCAGGCAAGCAGGACGGCGTAATACCAGCGTTTTGTGGAAAGAAGCAGACCGACGAATAGGGCCGCCAGTGCTAACATGATGAATTCCAGCTCGCCATAATGAATCCTGAAGTCTTCAGGGTATTCTTTGCTATTGAAATACGGTTCCGGGTTGGTTTGCAAAATACCCATACTGGTTTGCTGGAATTGCAGTTTTTGGGTTTCTATCAATGCCGCCCGTTCCTGCGGAAACAACAACAACGGGTTGCTGATCACAACCGCCGCCAGCATAATACCGACAAATCCGGCTGCAGTTCCAGCTATCCGGCGGAAGGTGTATTTCTGTGATACCCATGCCCAGATTAGATAAATCGGAATTGCCAGCACAAAGAAAACGCCGGTATATTTGATGCCCACCGCCAATCCGCATATTGCGGCCGCAAAGAAGAAATGTTTCCCCAAGCGTAAATGATCCTGATCCAGAAAGAACAAAATCAACACCGCAGAAAGCACTCCCAGGCTGTCCGGGTGCCACCACAGGTTATTCACCACCATTGCCGGAAAGAGCAGCAAAAAGACAAATAATCCTACCGACCGCCACAAACCGCGAAAGCGGGTTTGGATGTATGTAAGCAGTCCGGCAGATATGATCATGGGTGCAACGTTGATGGTCTGACGCAGCACCATCACCAGCTCTGCCGTGTGCCGTTGCCAGTCTACTCCGTAAAACATCTTTACCGGTAGCGCCGCCAGGGCTGAGAAGAAATAAAACGGATAGCCGTAGAAATAGTGCAGGTAGATCAGGAAGTTGCGTACCGACTGGTAAAACGTTTCACCGGGGGTCAACATCCCAATCAGGTTGGGATATTGAGCGAACTCGTCGATCTCAAAAACTGACAGCATGGCTGCGGTCTGGGCGCCCTTCAAATTTGGGAAAATAAACAGGATAAAAGCGGCCAGCCCGATGCCAGCCAGAATAAGCAGGTTTATTTTCTGTTCACGATCCATCATGCGGCAAGTTTACCGCATTTTCGAATACGCCTGGTTTCCGTGGAATAGACCGAATCAATCTGACCAATTCCTAATAATTAATTTGATAAAGTCACTTGTCAGCACGTAATTTTGGATATCAGCGGGAAGCGATTACGGAATACGCAAACCGATTAAGTTGGAGTGGACTCCGTGTTTTCAATGATTTTTTCCATAGGGTAAATCAGTTTATTTCGTTTAATTCGTGGGGATTATTTTTTGACTGAGATGTTCCATTATTTGAAGCTATCTCAATCTTCCGACTGATTCCCAATAATCTTCTCTATCTGTTCCAGCACTTCATTAGTCAGTTTTTCCACCATTTCAGCCGCTCCGAGATTTTCATCCAACTGTTCCATGTGAGTCGCTCCGGTGATCACGCTGCTTACTTCTTTGCGACGTAAAATCCAGGACAGCGCCAGTTGGGCAGTCGTCATTCCCAGATCGCCAGCGAGAGCGGTCAACGTGCGCACCATGTCGCTACGTTGCGGAGTGATACGGTCTCTTATCCAGCCCATATCCTCCAATGCCGCGCGAGAACCTTCTGGTATCCCGTTATTATATTTTCCGCTGAGAATGCCAAAATACAGCGGACTCCAGGTGGTTAACCCCAAACCAAACTCCTTACATAGAGGCGACAATTCTAATTCCACCCGTTTGCGATGAAACATGTTGTATTGCGGTTGTTCCATTACAGGTGGCATTAAGCCGTATTGGCGGGCTGTACCAATAGCCGTGGCAACCTGGCTGGCATCCCATTCGGATGTCCCCCAGTATAAGATTTTTCCTTGATGTACCAGATCATCCATGGTGCGCACAACTTCTTCAATCGGCGCATCAGGATCAAAGCGGTGGCAGAAATAAAGATCAAGATAATCCACCCCGAGGCGTTTCAAAGAAGCTTCCACCGATTCGACAATATGTTTTCGTGAAAGCCCTCGCCCGTTCGGCCCGGGCATGGTAGGCCAGAATACTTTACTGGAAATTACCAGCGCTTCGCGCGGCAGGTCTTTAACGGCTTTACCCATCACTGTTTCTGCCGCGCCGCTGGCATATACATCGGCATTATCGAAGAAATTCACCCCCAGGGTGTAGGCTTCGTGAATTAGCTCGATGGCCGATTTTTCATCAATCTGCGAACCAAACGTTACCCACGCGCCCAACGAAATTTCGCTGACTTTTAAGCCCGAATGTCCAAGTCTTCGATAATGCATGATGCTCTCCCTGGTCTACTGATTACATTTCTTCACTGTCCGAACCAATTCCCAGCGGTTTCCATTTAGCAGTATCTGCTCGTAGACGATGCTTCCCACCGCCGCGATTGTGCATATGGTCAAATCCTTCTGGTTTAATAAACATCTGGTCGCCATCCAACAATCCACTAACACCCTGCTGGCCAGGTTCAATAGGCTTGGATTGACAGAACTGGCAGGTTTTGGGATCGTGCGGTGTGTACTCTACCGGCTCTTCATAGGCAGTGATGTAACCTTCATAGTTGCGTAAAATAATCTTATGGTCAGACATGCTCACCATGTAATTCGGTCCAACCGGAATCTTCCCACCGCCGCCAGGGGCATCCACCACGAAGGTAGGAACCGCATAGCCGGAGGTATGGCCGCGTAATGCTTCCATAATTTCAAAACCCTTGGCAACTGGGGTACGAAAATGACCGGCGCCTTCCACCAGATCGCACTGATACAAATAATACGGCCGCACGCGGATGCGTACCAGATCCTGCACCAGTTTGCGCTGAATGTGCGGGCAATCATTGACTCCCGCCAAAAGTACCGATTGGTTCCCCAGCGGAATACCGGCGCGGGTTAGTTTGTCGCAAGCCTCGGCTAATTCGGAGGTGATTTCATTGGGGTGGTTGACATGGATATTCAACCAGAGTGGATGGAACTTTTGCAGCATGTCGGTCAATTCGGTGGTCACTCGCTGCGGCATGAAGACTGGCACCCGACTGCCAATGCGGATAATTTCAATATGCTGAATTTCCCGCAGCCGGCTGAGCAATTCTTCGAGGATTTTCGGCGCCAGGGTTAACGGATCACCACCTGAAAGCAGCACATCCCGTACCTGGGGCGTATTGCGTAAATACTCCAATTGCATTTCAAATTCCGAACGCGAGAAAGTAGCGCTCGGATCGCCCACAATGCGCGAGCGAGTGCAATAGCGGCAGTAAGAGGCGCATTGGGTGGTTACCAGCATCAATACCCGGTCCGGGTAACGGTGAACTAATCCTGGAACCGGAGAGTGGCGGTCTTCGGCCAGTGAATCTTCCATCATGCCAGTGAATGGCAAAATCTCCCCGGCAGTTGGGATCACTTGCTTGCGCACCGGGTCTTCTGGATCAGTCGGGTTAATCAGTGATGCGAAATACGGAGTAATTTCCACCCTGAATAAATCCCGTGCGGATAATGCCTTCTTTTCGCTTTCAGTCAAGGGGAACAGTTTTTCAAAATCTTCAGCGGTATTCAAACGGTGACTTAATTGCCAGTGCCAGTCATTCCACTTTTCAACAGGAACATCGGCAAAGGCTTGTGCACGGCGGGATGGGAAAGGGAGAGGGGCCATTGAGTTTTCCTTTTTTAGCAACCATTAATCCATACTGCAATTATATAGAATTTTCGAGACGGGTCAAATGCCCAACCACATTCGATGCAATAATTTGGATTAATATTTTTTGACCAAAGTCATTTTGTGTTTGCGTGTTTTTCGTGATGATTAGTTTAATGCCTGAGCAGTGATCATTAATCAATCTTTAACAAAATGTTAACTATATATCTTATAATTCATAGGCATTTCAATCCCTGATAAAAAGCATTAATTGCGGAGGACCAATTTGAAATTCACTTTCCTGCCTGTAGAAGTTAAGTTTTATAGCTATTTTGAGCAAGCCAGCGAGATACTTGTCGAAGGCGCCACAGCATTGCAAAATATGCTCGACCATATGGACCAGGCTGAAGAACTTGCCATGCGGATTTCTGAAATTGAGCATAAAGGTGATTCGGTGGTTCACGAAGTTACCAATCTTTTGCCAAGGACATTAATTACACCCATTGATCCGGAAGATATTCAACGGCTAGTCAACACAGTTGATGATGCCATGGATGCTGTCAATGCTACCGCCCAAAGATTGCTGATCTATAAAGTCAAGAAACCCACAGCCACCGCTCAAACCCTGGCTCGTCTTATTGTGGAATGTGCCAAAGAGTTGCGGCTGGCATTTGGCGCCCTCAGTGATAAGAAACAATATTACAAAGTGCGTGAACACATTGTGCGCATCAACACACTTGAAAATGAGGGCGATATTGCCTATTACGCAGGCTTGAAAGAACTGGTCGCTGATAAGGATGAGATTTTCAACTTCATTCGTTGGAAAGAAATTTACGAGTTGCTCGAATCAACGACAGATCGAATTGAAGATACCGGCGACGTTATCCAAAAAGTGATCATCGGCAATGCCTGATTCTAGCCTGCTTTTCATCATCCTCCTCATCGCATTGGCGCTGGGTTTTGATTATGTAAATGGATTTCACGATGCGGCCAATTCGATTGCCACCGTTGTATCAACGCGGGTTTTAACTCCGTTACAGGGAGTAGTTTGGGCAGCGTTTTTTAATTTTATGGCAGCCTTTACCTTCGGGACGGCCGTTGCCAAAACAATTGGGTCCGGGTTAATAGATGTCAACAAGGTGGATAATTATGTGATTCTGGCCGCTTTGATTGGAGCTATCGTCTGGGATTTAATCACCTGGCAAATTGGACTGCCAACCAGTTCATCCCATGCGCTAATCGGCGGATATGCCGGAGCAGCAATATTGAAAGCCGGTTTTGGGGTTCTGATTCCCGCCGGTTGGATCAAGACAGTAGCGTTTATCCTAATTGCGCCATTACTGGGCTGGCTGCTGGGTACTATCAACATAACTGCACTTTATTGGTTATTCCGCAAGAAGAATCCGGCAGATGTTGACCATATCTTCCGCCGCGGACAATTGCTTTCCGCCGGGATTTATAGCCTGGGTCACGGAACCAATGACGCTCAGAAAACCATGGGGATTATCGCCGGTGTTTTGTTTACTGTGCCTGCCTACCGCTATCTCGTTGTTGATGCTAGTGGCCAGATGACCATCCCCATTTGGATTGTGTTGATGGCACATGCTGCAATTTCGCTGGGAACACTTTCAGGCGGTTGGCGGATTGTTCATACTGTAGGAAGTCGGATAACTAAACTTCATCCTATTGGTGGTTTTGCGGCTGAAACCGCAGGAGCAGTTACGCTATTCATGTCATCTATTTTGGGAATACCAGTTTCGACAACGCATACAATCACCGGTGCTATCGTCGGTGTTGGATCTGTCAGGCGCAAACGGGCAGTCCGCTGGTCTGTTGCGGGCCAAATAGTTTGGGCATGGTTATTAACCATTCCCGCCTCTGCCGCAGTCGCAATGGCCGCGTATGGAATAATTCAATTCATTTTGAAATTAATTTAACAATCCTCATGAAAACCAGAATTGCATCGTATTGGATCGGAGATTAAATAATCTCCCAATTATCTTGAGACCTGCGTTGCTTCTCCATTATCCACAAGTTTTTCCTGCACTATGCGGCTAATTTCGTTACGCACACGATGAGGTCGACCGTCATGTTCTAGGCGGATATTATCCACATAGTAACTAATTTGTAATTGAGCTGATGTACCGTTTAGCAATTTAATCATCACGGTAGGATCCTTCCAGTAGCCAGGCGGATTTTTATAATCCTTTTCTACCCAACCCAACATCATTTTGGTACTATCATCTAGTCGCATCTCGCGTCTATCATTCACTTCGTATAGTACTTTCTTTAACCTTTCCCATTGAAGCAACAGTTGTTCGTTGCGGTTATTCCAAATCTTGCGTTGATTCCAATCATCACTATCATTTACCCAGGGGTCACCAATTTCCAACCAGGCTTCTGCAGCTAAGACAGTAGTTTCAATGTTTCGTTCTACCGGGGAAATATAGTCGCAGTACAACTCCTGACGTTCTGCTTCGCTTAATCCATGAACTTCACGAGAATTGATCCCGCGAATCAGGTTACGCAGTGATTCTTTCAAAGTAACTACCTGTAAATTAAATTTTCCATCCATTTCCAATTTATTTAGCGAACGTTCATTTTTATCGGCTTCTTCGAGTAAATTTTGTCTCGCGGGATCCCCAACAGGTAGAAACGCAGCTTTTCGCCGGATCTCAAGTACTTGTTCCTGAACATGGGTTAATTTCATACCCATATCAGAAGATAGAACCGCTGGATGACCGTTTGCAACCCTGAACAGGGCGTTCTGAATCTGAGCAATGTTAAATGTCTTATTAACACTTACTTCAATGTTATACCGCTGTTCCGGGGTAGGTTTGGTCAGGTTGATCAAAATGCTGGTAGCAAGTGTTTTGTTGGGTACAAAAATTGTGGCTTGCTCATCTAACGAAAACAACATTGTTGAACGGATTCCCAACTGCATAACTTCGCTGGTTCTCCCATCGGGCAGCAAGATCAAATCGCCTTTGCGAAAAGGAGCTTCAATAAGAAGGCTGATACCGGAAAATATGTTGCCCAAAGTCTCCTGCAAAGCCAATCCTAGCACCAATCCCAGTACACCCGCCCCAAGTAAGACTGACGTAATATCAATCCCCCACATTGGCAGAATAATCAATGCAGTAATAATTCCAAGCACCAGTGGACCGAATAGATTCAGCACGGGAATAAGTACGTCATCCACCCGGGATTCAGTACGGGCAGCCCATTTTTCACCGTAATACACCAGGACATCTTTGATAAAGCGGCCAGTTATATGAGCAATCACCAAAACCATGATGGTCAGGCTAGTCACATCTACCCATTTCAAAACAACCGGTAGTAGCGCCAGTTGGCGAAGTGAGAATTTCACTCCATACAGACCGAGAAGGATCAAAATCGGGCGGTTAATAATCCCAAGAATTATATCTTCCAGATCCCCAGGTATCCGACGGGTGATCAACTTCAGAATTCGCAGCACAATAAAATTCGTTGTCAGGGCTATAGAGATCCAGGCAACCATATTAACTATAAAGGACGGGAAAGATCCAGTCATGAAAGCAAACTCAGGCGGAAGATAAACCAGAAAACCAAGGATATTAAGCATAATGGACCTCTGTGAAAATACCATTCTAATATTAGACTATATATGCCTTTATAGTATACATATAATATAGATATTATGTCAATTTTAATTTCCCCTTGTGATTAAGTCATCAATCAACTGAAAATTACATAAAAGTGAAACAAAACCACACCACATGGAAATAATGATTATTTTTGTGGGTGAATTCCATTTTTAACGCTCAGGATGCTTCAAACAATTAGTTGATTAAAATTAGAATTCAACCTTATTAGACTTTTATTAGAAGCCGCTCACAGTCCTTACCCATTCTTGACGCCTCTATACCGGCATGGTATGATTCATTCATTGCAATTAGCACTCTCGCTGTTCGAGTGCTAATTCTTGAATAAAAATGGAAAACTTGACTGATCGCCAGAAAATGATTTTAACGCTCGTTGTTCACGAGTATACCCGTTCGGCTGTGCCGGTCGGGTCGCAATCATTGGTAGAGCATTACCACATTGATCTCAGTTCGGCGACGGTGCGTAATGAATTATCTGCCCTGACAGAAATGGGGTACCTTCGTCAGCCGCACACTTCAGCCGGGCGTTCGCCAACAGAAGATGGTTACCGTTACTTTGTAACACAATTGCTGCAGCAAACAGATCTGCCTGCGGATACACGCCGAACTATAAGTCACCAGTTTTACCAGATGCGCTACGATTCTGATCAATGGATGCAACTGGCTGCCTCGGTATTGGCTCATCAATCCAAAGCAGTCTCGTTGGTTACCGCACCCCACCCCGAAAATGCAGCGCTAAAGCATCTGGAATTAATATCCACTCGCGGCCGTCAAGTGTTGATGGTGATGGTTATGGTGGGCGGTGAAATCAACCAGCGCATCCTTACTCTGGATGAACTCGTCAGCCAGGAACAGCTTTCTAATGCGGCAGCGGTAATTACGCAAGCAGCCCAGGGGCTCAATCCTGCCAGCTTGAACACCATCCGTCCGGGGTTGGACTTGTTGGGGCAAAGCATTTTGGACCGGATGATCCCGGAGATGAACCAAAAGGGTATATCCGCTTCAGCAGAAGTTTTTATGGACGGCATGACCAGCGATTTAGCTGAACCAGAATTTTCAGGCTATGAAGATGCCCGCCGCGCATTCCGTCTGCTGGAAGAACATTCCCTTCTGGATGATTTGCTCTCCCGTTCTGTTGTGGGCAGCGCAGTCGGCGGCGTGCATGTCATCATTGGTGGTGAAGGTGCCTGGGAAGAACTGCGGCAGTGTTCTGTCGTGCTGGCCCGTTATGGCTCTCCTGGCCAGGCTACCGGTACTTTAGGCGTTCTCGGTCCGATGCGCATGTCCTATGCCCGTTCCATATCGGCTGTTCGCTTTCTATCAGGATTACTCAGCGAGCTGGTGAGTACCAGCGTGACTGATTGATATTTAATTAAGAGGTTTATCTATGTCAGAAGATCATAAAAAAAGAGAACAAAAGCATACCGAAGGCTCAATATATTCACGTGCAAAAGCGGTGGCAGAAGAAAAAGTCCAAATTGAAGAGCCATTGTCTGCAGAATTGGAGAAAACACGAACGGAATCAAAAGAGAATCTTGAGGGTTGGCAACGTGAACGGGCTGATTTTACAAATTACAAAAAACGGATTGAGCGCGATCAGGTGCAAATGGCGCAATCAATGAATGGAACCATTATTAAGAAATACCTGGTCGTGTTGGATGATTTAGATCGGGCATTGAAAAACCGCCCAACTGACCCTGAAGGCGCAAAATGGGCTGAAGGTATTGATTTAATTTATCGTAAATTACAAACGATATTGGAAAATGAAAATGTGAAATCCATTCCTGTTGAAACAGGAATGTTCGACCCCAATATTCATGAAGCCATTTCGCATGAAGACAGCTCTGACCACGAAAGCGGACAGGTAATAGAAGTCTTACAGCAGGGATACATGATTGGTGATCGCGTTTTACGTCCAGCATTAGTGCGAGTAGCAAAATAGGAGAAATTATGGGAAAAATAATTGGAATTGATCTAGGTACTACCAACTCTGTTGCAGCCGTTATGGTTGGCGGCGAACCGGTTGTCATCCCATCTGCAGAAGGTGAACGTCTGGTTCCTTCTGTTGTGGCTGTCAACAAAAATCACGAACGTCTGGTCGGGAGGGTTGCCCGCAATCAGTCAATTGTCAACCCGGAGAACACTATCTTCTCCATTAAAAGGTTTATGGGCCGCAAGTTTGATGATCCTGAAGTTCAAAAAACCCTTAGCCGTGTCCCATATAAGGTAACCAAAGCCCCCAACGGTGATATGCGCGTGGTGCTGGATGGGAAAGAATATTCACCCCCCGAAGTATCTGCGATGATTCTGGCAAAGCTAAAAGCTGATGCCGAAGCCTATCTGGGCGACTCGATCACGCAGGCTGTTATTACCGTACCGGCCTACTTCAATGACGCCCAACGTAACGCCACCAAAGATGCTGGCAAAATCGCCGGCCTCGAAGTGCTGCGCATTATCAACGAGCCAACGGCTTCTTCACTGGCTTATGGGCTGGATAAAAAGAAAAATGAGATCATCGCAGTGTACGATCTGGGCGGCGGTACCTTTGATATTTCCATCCTCGATGTCGGTGAAGGTGTCTTCCAGGTGCGTTCCACCAGCGGCGATACTTTCCTGGGCGGGGATGATTTCGACCAGCGTATCATGGACTTTTTGATTGATGAATTCAAAAAAGAAAGTGGCATTGATCTACATGTCGATCGTCAGGCGTTGCAACGTTTGAAAGAAGCCTCCGAAAAGGCAAAAATCGAACTTTCTACCATGATGCAGACAGAAATAAACCTGCCGTACATCACTGCCGATGCCAGTGGTCCGAAACATCTCTTAATGACTCTGACCCGCGCCAAAGTGGAGCAGTTGACCGGAGACCTGGTTGCCCGCTCTCTTGAACCGGTGCGCCGCGCTCTTTCGGATGCCAACCTGAAACCCGAAGATATCAATGAAATTATCCTGGTCGGCGGCATGACCCGTATGCCGGCAGTACAGGAAGCCGTTCGTAAAGAATTCAATAAAGACCCGCACAAAGGTGTTAATCCGGATGAAGTTGTTGCTGTTGGTGCAGCCATCCAGGCCGGTGTGTTGGGCGGGGAAGTAAAAGATATTCTTTTACTGGATGTTACCCCCCTTAGTCTTTCGGTTGAAACCCTGGGCGGAGTGGCAACACCCATTATCGAGCGCAATTCAACCATTCCCACCCGCAAGAGTCAAATCTTCTCCACCGCTGGCGATGGGCAGACCCAGGTAGAGATCCATGTACTTCAGGGCGAACGTCCTCTGGCGTCCGATAATAAATCGCTTGGAAAATTCACGCTCGATGGAATTCCTCCCAGCCCGCGAGGTGTTCCCCAAGTTGAAGTGACTTTCGATATTGACGCCAACGGCATCCTGAAAGTAACCGCGCTGGATAAAGCCACCAATCGCAGCCAGCATATCACCATCACCGCTTCCTCAGGCCTCAGTGAAGCTGAAGTGGAAAAGATGCGTGCAGAAGCCGAAACCAATGCTGATGCAGACCTGAAACGCAAGGAATTAATTGAAGCCCGCAACCATGCCGACAATATGATCTACACAGCCGAAAAGACGTTGAAAGATTTTGCTGACAAGATCCCTGCGGAAATGAAGACCAAAACCGAGGATAGTGTCAAGCAAGTCCGTGACGTGATTAATTCTGATGACCCGGCGGTTATCAAGAAAGCTACCGAAGATCTTGGTACTATTGTTCAGGGAATGGGCGCCAGTTTCTATCAGCAGCCTGGTGGCGCAGATCCGGCTGCCGCAGCAGACCCCGAACCCACGCCTAGCCCATCTACTGAAGGCACACCCGATGGTGATGTAGTGGACGGAGAATTCAAAAACGTTTAATACAATTTTATGGCACAACGAGACTATTACGAAGTTTTAGGAATACCACGAACAGCGACGGCGGACGATACCAAGTCCGCCTTTCGCCGTCTTGCCCGCGAATTCCATCCGGATGTCAATAAGAACCCGGATGCGGAAGATAAGTTTAAAGAAATCAATGAAGCATATGTCATCCTTTCAGATGTTGAAAAACGAGCCGCGTATGACCGTTACGGTTTCGCCGGCGTCAATAATATGGGTGGTATGCCTGATTTCACCAATGTTGGCTTCGAAGAAATATTTGAAGAGTTTTTCGGTTTTGGCGGTGGGCAACGCCGCAAACGAAACTCTCCACGCCGGGGCGCCGACCTGAGTTATAACCTGCAATTATCTTTTGAGGTAGCTTTCACTGCCGCCAGCA
>JBAWYZ010000051.1:0-11706 GCA_037143255.1 Leptolinea sp.
ACTTCGCGAATTCGTTCCTCAGCATTCAGCACCAGAGTTTCGTATTCTTTCATCTCAGGGGTGATATAGCGTTCTGCATTAACCAGGGTCTGTTTGCGAATGTAATCAATCGGGACAACATTGGTGTTGCTGTGCGTGACTTCAATGTAATACCCGAAGATTTTGTTATAGCCAACCTTCAGGGTTTTTATTCCTGTGCGTTCCCGCTCCACCTGTTCCAAGTTGGCTATCCATTCCCGGGCAGTTCGGGAGGATTGGATAATATTATCCAATTCGGTAGAGTATCCTGGCCGGATAATGCCAGTGTTCTGCAAAGTAGCCGGCGGTTCATCACTGATGGCTTCTTCCAGCAGAGTCAGTTCGCCTTGGCAGAAATCCAGGTTATTTAGTAACCCTGCGATAGACTCGTCTGGTTTTTCTAGCGCAGACTTGACAGTTGGAAGCGATTGAAGATTCGCTCGAATGGCAATCAGATCGCGCGGTTGGGCGGAACCAGCTGTTACGCGGTTGACCAGCCGTTCAATGTCCGAAATGGCATGCAGTTCCTCTTTGAACTCGCGGCGCGTCAAACCGTTTTCCATAAACCATTGCACACAATTGTGCCGGGTTTCAATGGCGTGCAAATCCAGCAGAGGCTTGCTGACCCACTGGCGCATTAAGCGGTGCCCCATCGGGGTAATCGTGTCATCCAAAATAGAGAGAAGAGAACCTTCTACTGCTCCATTGCGGATGGTTTCGGTCAGTTCGAGGTTTCGCCGCGTGGCGGCGTCAAGCAACATACAGGCATCCAACTGGTAAGTGTGAAGGGAGGTCAAGAGGTTGAGCGCTGCGGGCTGGGTTTCTTGCAAATATTGCACCAGAGCACCGGCTGCCTGAATGGCCGTTTGCAATCCGCGCAGACCGAACCCATCTAGAGTGGACGCTTGAAGTTGTTTCTTTAATGCTTCTGATGACCGGCCAGTTTCAAAACGCCAGGGCGGCAGAGGGGATTTGTGAAACGGTAATTGTTCAACAAAGGGGGCATCGGTCGGCAAAATTAATTCTGAAGGCTGTAGTCGCGCCAATTCTTCGCGGACGTGATCAAAAAAGTCCTGCCCACTCCATTCAGTGGCGGCAAATTCGCCGGTGGAAATATCTGCATACGCCAACCCGGCGCGGTCATGTGAGACAAAGAGAGACGCCAGATAATTGTTGCGATCGCCTTTTAGCAGGGTCGGTTCCAGCAACGTACCCGGCGTAACGACACGGGTAACTTCTCGGGGGAAAATACCTTTGACCGGTTGTTCTCCGATTTGTTCGCAAATGGCAACATGGTAGCCGCGTTCGATCAGGCGCGAAAGGTAGTTTTCGGCGGCGTGGTACGGAATGCCGGCCATGGGGATGCGCATCCCCTTGGCGACGTTGCGCGAGGTAAGCACAATATCCAACTCACGGGAAGTTATTTCGGCATCGGAATCAAATGTTTCGTAAAAATCCCCGAGCCTGAAAAAGAGAATGGCATTCGGGTATTTCTTTTTGATATCCAGATATTGCTGGCGGATGGGGGTTACATCATCAGACATTCAGATTGATTACCCGGTGGTTGTTGCCCCGCATTCGCCGCAGAACTTTGCTCCAGGTTGGAGCTTCGCGCCGCATTGGGTGCAATTGGTTACTTTCTTTAGCGCTTCACCGCAATTTGGACAAAACTTGGCATTGGTAGCCAGTGGGGTTTCGCACTTTGGGCAGCTGGCTTTGATGGTTTCCCGCCAGTTACCTTCGGATAATTTCTTGTCTTCTTCCGACATGGCGGCATGTGCCCAAACTTCTTCCACAGATCTGGATGCCTGAGCGGCTGACATTTCTACGCCGAGATCGGGAGCGCATCCTTTGCAAAGACCGCGTTTTTCATTCCAGCATTTTTTTCGACATACCCAGGATTGACAGCGTGGGCATTGCACAAAGGAAGGTCTGATCTGTTTTACAGCGCTATTAAAGGCGGCATCCCTGGCGGATTGCCAACCCGCGCTGCGCACCGATTCGCTGATATTAGCGGCAGAGCCAAAAATGCCGCCAAAGATATTGCTGGCAGTTTCTAGCGCTCCGGTAATGGCCCCGGTAGCAGACGCCTGAAATGGCGTGCGATAACCGGACCCGCAGCGATCGCAATTGAATTCGAATTGAAAACCGGTATCCGTACTTAAATCACTGTAATTGTTTGAGAACTCAATTATTTCACTCATGATACCTCTCCATTTATTAAATAGGATAGTAAAAATTTTACAACGAGATAAGGTGCGAAACTATTCGCCAAATTCCGAGATTGTATCGGCGTCAATGGATAATTCCAACGGCTGTAGGGAAATATCAGTAAAAAGCGATTTTTGGTCGGCTGCAATAACGTTCCTTTTCACCAGTTCCAACATTGCCAGAAATGTCACAACCACCGATAAACGGGATCTATCATCTCCAATTAATTCAAAAAATGATGTTTTCTCTTTTTCTCTTAAAATGGTGAGGATGCGGCTAATTCTCTCCCGAATAGTGATTTTCGGCGCTGCTACAACCTCGTTCAGGGGAATGGTGGATTTGTTGGCAAAAATCTCGCGGGCGGCCTGCATCAGATCCTCCAGAGTAACTCCGGTTAAATCCAACCGGGGTTCAAATCTGGGTGTCTGAGCAATGTGCAAGTAGGTACGCAAGCCATTTTCTTCGCGCCGGGCAAAAAATTGGGAAGCTTCTTTGAATTTCTTATATTCGATCAATTGACGGGCAAGAGCTTCACCAGGGTCTTCCTCCTCGGGTTCAATGATCGGGGGTTTGGGAAGCAAGGCAGCCGATTTGATTTGGATCAATTTAGCGGCAATCACCAAGAATTCCGAAATATCGGCTGCATTGATAGCATCCATTTGTTGGATGTAGGCCAAATACTGGTCAGTCACCTGGGCTAATGATACGCGGGTGATATCCAGTTCAGCTTTTTCAATCAGGGATAATAAAAGGTCGAGCGGGCCTTCATAAACCGGCGTTGAAACCCGGTAGGCATTCTGGTTTGATGGATTGGGGAACATGTTGTCATTATAGCAAAGCATTGCTGTTTACGCAGCAGTGTAATACCCATAAAAACTTAATTTCGGAGGTTTTGCGGCAAATTCGGGTAGAAATTATTGTAATAAATTATTCAGGGGATTTGGGTTAATTATCCACCCGAAAATTTCGTATAATAATCATGATAAGGAAAAATCAAATGGCAGAAATATTCTGTACTTTATGCGCGAAGAAATACCCACAGGATCGAATTGTACATCTTTGCCCGGATTGTGGAGGGGTTTATGATTTCAATCGACCGCCTGAATATGAAAAATCAAAAATTGACCGCTCCCTTCCAGGTATATGGAAATACAGGCATAGTTTTTCCTTGCAAAATAATTCCCCGTTGATTTCTCTCGGCGAGGGTGATACGCCGTTCTTTTGGGATAAATCCTCAACCCGAGAAATTGGGTTCAAGTTGGAAAGTCAGAATCCTACGGGTTCTTATAAAGACCGGGGGACGGCATTAATCATCAGTCAAATGGCAGCACTGGGTATTCAAGAGGCAGTTGAAGATTCCAGCGGTAATGCCGGCGCCTCTTTTGCCGGGTATTGCGCTCGGGCGGGGATGAAAGCCAGAGTATTTGTTCCAGAGAGCGCTGCAGGCCCAAAGAGGCGTCAAATCGAGCAATATGGCGCTACACTGTCAGCCATCCCCGGAGCGCGTTCTGAAGCTGCCAGAGCCGTTCTGGAGGCTGTAGCTGGCGGCTTGGCCTATGGCAGTCATGCCTTTCTGCCGTTTGGGTTGCCCGGAATTGCAACCATCGCCTATGAATTATTGGATCAAATCAATGGCTCCATCGGGAGTGTGATCGCTCCGGCCGGACATGGCGGGTTGTTGTTGGGAATTATGCGCGGATTTGCCGCCCTGCAGCAAGCCGGAGAAATAGCCAGGCAACCGTATTATGTGGGCGTTCAAGCCGAACCGTGTTCGCCTATGGAACTGGCTTATCGAGAAGGATTGCAGCGTTTGGTCGATGCTCCCGAGGGTGCAACTCTTGCCGAAGGTGTTCGGGTTGCCAAACCGGTGCGAGCCAAGGCGATTATGAATGAGCTGCAAAATGGAGCCGGAGAGATTATTGCCATTCCTGAATCTGATCTGATGCCGGCGTATCGGGAACTGGCTGGCAAAGGAATTTATTGCGAACCGACATCTGCGCTGGTTTGGGCGGCTTTGACCTCATTAAAGGAGCGCTTGCCTTACCCAATTATTCTCATAATTTCCGGGAACGGGTTAAAATACTACCCTGACTAAAGCAAAGGAACTGATGGGCCGCAATTTACTTGACCAGACTGGTTAGGTGGCTTGCGCTCCTTTAGTTCGGGAGGACAATTTGGAACATCCAACATCCCCGAATGTTCAAGAATCGCCGCAAGAATTATCACAGCGTTTGAATTTACCATTTAAGAACTGGATGCTACTAAGCCGGGCATTGACTCACCGTTCGTACATAAATGAAAATACGGATGCTCTGGAGGATAATGAGCGGCTGGAGTTTTTAGGTGACGCGGTAATGGACTTCATTGTTGGCGCCTGGTTGTATAACCGGTATCCGGAAATGGCGGAAGGCGAACTGACCCGAATGCGTTCGGCGTTGGTGCATACAGAGCGATTTGCGGAATTTGCCCGGCAGCTTAACCTGGGTCAGGCAATGCGGTTGGGCAGGGGCGAATCACAGGGAGGCGGCCGGGAGCGGGATGCGCTTTTATGCGATACTTTCGAAGCCCTGATTGGCGCTTTATATCTGGATTGTGAAATTAACGCGGTTCGTCAATTTACCGCCAGTTTATTAGAAATTGCTTCGGAAGACATTCTTCTCCATCACAAGAATGAAGATCCAAAAAGTTTATTCCAGGAATGGGCACAGTCCCAGGGGTTTCTGGCGCCGATCTATGTAACCCGCAATGCCAGTGGACCCGACCACTCCAAGATATTTGAGGTGGATGTCATCGTCAACAGTGAAGTTTATGGAACGGGCAGCGGCCATAGCAAACAGGCGGCCGCCAAAGTAGCGGCATCGAATGGATTGAAACAAATTGGAATACATGATAGAACTCAACCTTATGAAGGGTAATTGCGATACATGCCAAGATTAAAATCCCTGGAACTGCACGGGTATAAAACCTTTGCCAGTCAAACACTATTTGAATTTCCCGGTATTCTGACCGCTATCGTAGGGCCAAACGGGTCTGGAAAATCGAACATAGCCGATGCTTTGCGCTGGGTGTTGGGCGAACAGGCTTTCAGCCTGTTGCGCGGCCGAAAAACAGAGGATATGATCTTCTCTGGCTCAGAACAGCGTTCGCGGGCGGGAATGGCATCTGCCACCATCACTTTCAACAATGAAGATGGCTGGCTGCCGATTGATTTTTCAGAAGTCTCTATTGCACGGAGGGCGTATCGCGACGGGCAAAACGAGTATTTGTTAAATGGACAACGGGTAAGGTTGAAGGAAATTTCTGAACTTCTGGCTCAATCGGGTCTGGCTGAACGAACATATACTATCATCGGGCAGGGTTTGGTTGATGCGGCATTGTCGTTAAGACCGGAAGAACGACGCCGGTTTTTTGAAGAAGCTGCCGGAATTGGGTTGTACCGCAGTCGGCGCGAAGAATCTCTGAATCGGTTGGAAGCCACGCGCAGAAACCTGGTTCGGGTTCAGGATATCGTTACCGAATTGGAACCGCGCCTGGTTACATTGGAACGTCAAGCTCGCCGGGCATTGGAATATGAACAGGTCAAGGCTGACTTACGATTGCTCCTTCGCGATTGGTATGGGTACCATTGGAACCTCACACAAAAATCTGTCAGCCTGGATCGTCAGGCGCTGCGCGATTGTGAAATTACGCTAGAAAAAAATCGAAACTTATTAAACGAGTATGATTCCAAACTGAATCTGAAAAAGCAATTATTGGCGGAAATCCGAAGACAATTATCCGAATGGCATACTCAACTTGCTGGACTGCATACGCGGCAGGAATCTCTTCTAAGAGAAGCGGCCGTAAAGCAGGAAAGAAAACGGTCATTAATGGAGCGGGAACTTTCCCTGCAGAATAACCTGGCGAATCGAGAAGAAGAAATGGCTTCGCGCCAGAAAAATCTATTGGAGATGACCCAGGAAGTTGACCGTCTGCAAAAAGAATTGGAAGATGCACAACTGCAATCGGAAGACGTTACTACGCAATTGCAAAAACTGCAAGAAGAACGCAGGAAAGCCGAAGATGATGTAAGGGTGACCCGCCGGAAGGCGGTTGAGCTGGAAACAGCCAATGTAAAGATCCAAGCGCACCGGAATGAGGTGGTTTCCAGGGGTGAATCTATCCAATTAAGCCTGGCAAATCTTGAAAAGAGTATTGGCGAGGAAGAAAAAAGATTTACTGAAATTGAAAGGACGGAGAAAGCAACCCGGTTGGAACGAGAAAAGGCAGAAGCCGACCTGCATAACCTATCTGAACGATCTGCTGATATTCGGAAAAAAATATCTGAATCCGAAATCGCGCGCAGAGAATTGTTGGATGCCCGGAATAAACTGGAAACCCGCAAGGCGCAATTGGGCGGACAGTTAAAAGCTATCATCGAGGCGGAAAGTGCATTCAGCGGATTGGCGAGCGGAGCAAAGGCAGTTTTGCAGCAGGCAAAAAGCGGGCGACTAAAGGGGCGTTACTCCGCGTTAACCAGTTTATTGGATGTCCCCAAAGAATATGAACAGGCCATTGTCGCTGTAATGGGCGAGTATTTGGACGCAATTTTTCTGGCAGAGGATACAGATGAAGATGAGGCGATCTCCTGGCTGGGTACCAGCGATCAGGGAAGAGCCGCTTTATTTCCCGCTGTATCTTTGACAGCCCGTTCAGACAATAAAGACCTTGCCTCTAGCGCGGGTGTTATCGGGTTGGCTTATGAAAAGGTTGGCGCTCCCCCAGAATTGAAAAAGGTGATTTCAGCTGCCCTGGGGAATGCCTGGATTGTTAAGGATAGAGAAACAGCTCGCAAGATCGCCCGTAATGGAAAGGGTGATGTTCGCGCGGTTACCCTGGCCGGTGAAGTGTTTTTAAGTAACGGCGCGGTGATTGCCGGCCGGGAAGGTCGTGGAAGCATGATCAGCCGTCCAAGGGAACGAAAAGAATTGGAATCGCTGGTTGCGGATGTGGAAAATGATCTGGATATTCAAAACTATGAAATATCAAAATACGAGACAGGTATTAAGTCACTGCGGGATGAAGAATCGCAAATTCACCAATCGCATAACCAGGCGGAAGAAAATTCAAGAAAACTTGTTCAAAAAGCACAAAAAGCTGCATTGGATTTGAATCAGATGCGTCAGCAGGTGGATTGGAAAACGCAACAGATAGAACAACAAAAGGAGCAGGAGCAAACATCCGCTGAAGAACTCTTAGAACTGGACGAAACTATCTCTATTAACCAGATGGGAATTCAGGAAACCAATACCGTTCTTCGAGAAAAGAACATTGCCTTGGCAAAACTGAGTCTGGATGAGATTCAAAGTCAGGTTTTTCACTGGAATACAACAGTTGCAGTCTCTCGGAAAGCAAAACAGGAAGCCGATAGAAGGCTGACTGATTTGCTTTCCGCAATTGACAATAACGGCATGCAAGTTAAAGAATTACAAAATCAAATAGAGGGTATCCATACCGAACAATCTCAACTACAGAAAGCTGCCGAAGAACAACACACACAAATCAATTCCATCACCGAAGAAACGAATGCAGTGGATGAAAAGATCAATCCTTCAGAAGTTTCATTAAGCAGGCTCGAACAAGATTACAGTAATTTGCAGAATGATTTACTGGCTTCACAGCAGAAAATGACAGCAGCGGAACGACTGACTGCCCAGGCAAAATTGGAATACGCGCGCAGTAAGGATGGAGTGGACAACTTACGGGAAAAAATAGAAGAAGATATGGGTCTGGTAAACCTTGAATATTCTGAGGATTCAGCAAGCCAATCACCCTTACCTTTGGATGGCTGGGTGGAGCAGCTTCCCAACCTGACAGATTTGCCACCTGAGATGGAAGAAAACATCAACCGGCAAAAAGCACAAATCCGCCGCATGGGCGCGGTGAATCCTGAAGCGCAGGTTGAATATCAATCTGTAGCCGAACGGCATGAATATTTAAAAACCCAGGTGGATGACTTGCATAAAGCAGATGATGATTTGCGCCAGATTATCCGAGAGCTGGATGAAGTCATGGAACGCGAGTTCATGCAGACATTTCGGAAAGTGGCTGAAGAATTTGCAAAAATGTTTACCCGTCTGTTTGGCGGCGGCAGCGCCAGACTTTTATTAACGGATGAAGAAAATTTCAACGAAACCGGGATTGATATTGAAGCCCGGCTGCCTGGGCGGCGCGAACAAGGACTTTCGCTTTTATCCGGCGGGGAGCGCAGTTTGACCGCCGTAGCTTTGATATTTGCGCTGTTAAAAGTCTCGCCCACTCCGTTCTGCGTGTTGGACGAAGTGGATGCCATGCTGGATGAGGCGAATGTTGGCCGTTACCGCGATCTACTGCGTGAACTGGCTAACCAGACTCAGTTTATAGTTATCACCCATAACCGCAACACAGTTCAGGCGGCGGATGTAATATACGGTATCACCATGGGGCGAGATTCTACCAGCCAGATAATCAGCCTGCGGTTGGATGATATTCCGAATGACATGGTTAAGTAAAAAAGGCCACGCTTATAGTATCAAGCGAGGCCTTTAATTCCAGTTTATTCCTTAAAATTTATTGTTGGGTAGCAACCGGAGTAATTAATGTTTCTGTAGGTGCAACTGGTGGAGCTGCCGGTTCTGGATTAGCGGCCGGAGGATTTATTGGAGTTACTGGTGTCACGGCTGGTTCTTTAGGAGTGATATTCACAATATCAAAGGTTTGAACGTTTTTGTCGGTTCGGGCTTTCGCGAGCCAGTCGCTGAATTCTTTCTGTTGTTTTGCAGTGAATGCAGACTGGTCTAACGGCCGCTCTTCATGACCGAGAACCTGAATGATATGATATCCAAAGCTGGATTTTACAGGCTGGCTGACATCGCCAACTTTCAGTGCAAAAGCTGCATCTGCAAATTCCGGCACCATTTTGTCCTTACTAAACCATCCCAGATCGCCGCCAGTATCTTTATTACTGGTGTCTTTGGATAATTCCTTGGCTAAAGCGTCCCAGGATTCGCCTTTTTGCAATCTTCCCAGCAGGTCCTTGGCTTGTTGTTCTTCGCTGACTAAAATGTGACGAGCCCAAACCTGTTCTTCACTGGCAGTTGTATTGGCAGTAATTTTCTTGAGCAGTTTTTCGCGCAGCAAACTGATTTTGAAAGCTTCACGGAATTCTGGTTCAGTGAATGATACTGTCTTCATCCCATCTACATATTCTTGACGTTGCTTATTGAAACCATCAATCGTATATGCGGTTGGGGTGGGGAGGGGCGTGCTTTCCTGCGTTGGAGTCGGTGAAACAGCAGGTGGTGTCGCAGTTGGAAGTTCAGTGGGGATAGGAGCCTGCGTTGGGATTGGCGTCAGGGTAACGATTGCCAGTTGCGCAACCGACAGGGTTGAAGCAGGGATAACTGCCATGGTTGGAGCGGCAGTAGGCGTGCCATTGGCAAAGAAACCGAAGGCTTCTTGAATCGCAAGATCGATTTCTTTTTCGTCAGCCGTAATTCCCTGTGCTGCGGCTTCCTGTTTTATGACTTTTTCGTCAATAAGGGCTTCCAGCACACTTTTCCCCAGCGCCTCAGTATCATCCAATTGTGTTTGAATCTGCTGTAGGGTGCTGGTGAAATAACTTCCATTACTACCGGAAAGGCCGCCAAACATTTGGGCCATTTGTTGTGTTCGATTATATTGTTCCACCAGTTGCCAGCGGGCATAGCGAACTCGGCTCTGGTACTCACCAGAAGTGATTTTTTCGCTGGCTACCATGGCTACTGCTTTTTGATTCTTGAAAACATATTGGTCCAACAGACCGTAAACAATCACCCCAACAACCAAAAGGAGTACAACTGAGATACCGGTAATAAGATACCGGCGCTGAATTTGTTCGCGTTGCAAGCGGGCCATGTGTTTCTTTGTTACAACTTTGTTAGATTCTTCACCAGACATAGGAAACCTCAAAAATAAAACTTTAGGGCACAGGCAAGAATATCCTATGCCCCTTAAAACTTCTTACTATAACTTATGACTAATCAGTCGGGCGATCGCCTATGAAGGGTACCAAAGCGATATGGCGGGCGCGTTTGACCGCAACTGCCAATTCGCGTTGATGCCGGGCGCAGGTTCCGGTCTGACGACGAGGGCGGATTTTGCCTTCTTCGGTAACAAACCGGCGCATCATGTCGCTGGATTTGTAGTCTATGTAGATGGTTTTGTCAGCACAAAACTGACAAATCTTAGGGCGGGCCATATAGCGTCGGCCACCACCATAACCACCAGATGATTGTTCGTTATCTGTAGATTGATCTTCTGCCATTGTTTATCTCCATCAATATGGAAACTCATCTTCCATTTCATTTGCGGGGAGGAATTCGCCATTCAAGTTCGGATTGGCTTCAAGCCGGTCGCCCAGGATCACCATCTCATTGGCAACAATTTCAACGCTGGTATGTTTGATGTTTTCTGTATCTTCCCAACGTCTGAATTGTAGTCGTCCTTCGATGTAAACTTGTTGACCTTTCACCAGGCGCTGCTTACAAAATTCTGCAAGACTGCCCCAGGTAACCACATTGAACCATTCGGTTTCGGTGTGATGTTCGCCATCTGCACTGTTCCATGCCCGGTTGGTTGCTACGGTAAACGTTGTTACCGGACGGACTGAGGGTGTATAGCGCATTTCCGGATCGCGGCCGACATGGCCAATAATCATGACTTTGTTCAAGCCTCGACTCATGTCCAATTCCTCACCCGGTTTTCCCGTCGAAATACCGGGATTATTAGGCCGCCAGGGTAATGATAAACCGCATTAACGGCTCATGGAAACGCATATTGCGTTCCAAAGTGTTTGTAAATGCGGGTTCCATTTGGGCATAAACAACTGCATACTGGCCTTCGCGAGTCTTGCGAATCATGTAGGCCATGCGGCGTCTGCCCCAAACATCAACTTTTGAGATTGTGCCACCTGATTCGGTGATCCATCCCGTGACCTTTTCAATGGCAGCCGTTAAGGCTGTTTCATCCAGGTCTGGCTGAAAAATGGTGACAATTTCGTAATTTCGCATGTTAGGGTATTCCTCCTTTCCTCGGGATAGCCCCCGGTGAGCATCGTGGATGAGCCCGGGAGCGGAAAGATGCAGGTTAGCCTGCAATCGAAGTATTATTTTACTACATTACTTCAATTTAATGGTGGAATTGGATGGGCATTTGTAAAAGCACTTATATCCCCAGCGCGGGACTGAATCCCCCCAACCCCCCTTCTGGACGGAAAAGCGCCGTCCAAGGGGGGTAAAAAGACCCCCTTCGTGAACCATTGAGGAAAGCACCGCGCGAAAGGGGGCGAATCTGGTTTTGACCCCTTTTGTAAAGGGGGTAGGGGGATTCACGCACTGCCAGAAACGTGTCCCCAGCGCGGGACTGAATCCCCCTCTGGAAAAGTACATCCACACCTGTCCCGGCGTCCTATCGGGAGAA
>JBAWYZ010000052.1:0-11611 GCA_037143255.1 Leptolinea sp.
CGCTATCGGTGCGGCTTATGCTGGCCGGCGAAGCATAACAACCATGAAGCAAGTGGGGATGAACGTCGCGGCTGATGCATTTTTCTTTGCCGTTTATACCGGCATGCGGGCCGGTTTAGTCATTGTGGTTGCAGACGATCCTGGCATGTTTAGTTCTCAGAATGAGCAGGATAACCGCCATTATGCTCCTTTCGCAAAGATGCCGCTCTTAGAACCGAGCGACAGCCAGGAAGCCAAGGATTTCATCGGAGTAGCAATACAGCTTTCCGAAGAGTGGGACACACCTGTTCTCTTGCGCACTTGTATGCGGGTAGCACATTCTGCCACACCGGTGGAATTAGGAGAGCGAAATTGGGATGATGATGCTCCTCCGCCTGCTTGGGTAAGGAACCAGGAAAAGTATGTTTGTACGGCCATGTGGGCGAAAAAGCGTCGCCCTATGATGGAAGAACGTCTGGTCAAATTGGTAGAAGTCTCAAATAAAATAAGTATCAATAGCCTGGAATGGGGAGACCGTAAAATCGGGATTATCGCCTCTGGGCCTGTTTACCATTATGCCCGTGAAGTCTTCCCCAATGCTTCTTTCTTGAAATTGGGAATGACTTATCCGCTACCCAAAGGCCTGATTCGTGAACTGGCTGACGGAGTTGAGACCTTACTGGTGATTGAAGAGCTAGACCCCTTCATTGAAGACCAGGTCAAAGCTATGGGTATCCAATGTCGCGGAAAAGACATTTTCCGTCCGTATGGCGAGCTTCTCCCGGCAGATATCGAAGAATATTGTGCAAAAGCCGGGTTGCTATCTATGGACATGGTAACAAAAAAACAGGAAGTCAAACTGGTCAATATACCTTCGCGCTCTGCCGTTCTTTGTCCAGGATGTCCTCACCGCAGCACTTTTTTCAACCTGGCAAAGATGAAAAATCTTATCATAGTCAGTGATATTGGTTGTTACAACCTTGGCGCTCTAGCCCCTTTTAATGCAACCGATTTTATGGGTTCAATGGGCGCTGGTTTTGGTGTTGCGCATGGGTTTGATATTGGCGGCATTGCCAAGACTGGGCAAAAAGTATTGGGCATATTGGGCGACTCCACTTTCTTTCACGCCGGCGTCGCACCCCTGCTCAACATAGTCCACAATGGCGGCAACAGCACATTAATGATTCTCGATAATGCTTCAACGGCTATGACCGGGCATCAGGACCATCCTGGGCTTGAAAATACCTTACAAGGAACTGGTAAAAAAGTAGACATTGAAGGTCTTGTACGGGCGTGCGGTGTGGAACACATCCAGAAAGTGAATGCATTTGAAGTTAAAGGTGTGGACCAAGCGGTAAAAAATGGGCTAGCTTATGAAGGTCCATCTGTAATCATAGTGGAAGGGCCGTGTATTTTTGTCGGTCCCGCCGCCCAGCCAACCTATGAAGTTGACCTGACTTCTTGCAATGGCTGTACGATGTGCTTCCGTCTTGGCTGCCCGGCAATTATCACTTCGGACGAACTCGATGAGAAAACCAAACGCCCTAAGGCTTTTATAGATCCGGTATTGTGCGTTGGATGTGATATGTGCGCCCAGGTCTGTCCGCGCTTTGCGATCTCTTCGACCTCATTGGCTGTCAATACTGGCCAAATTACCAGTTCACCCGTAAACTGCGCTAATTGTGGCAGCGGCAGCTAACCCTGGAAAGGAGTGAAAATATAAATGGAAACGATCAATTTCTTAATCACTGGTGTAGGCGGCCAGGGAACAGTTCTGGCTAGCGAAATTATGGCGGCAGTCGGCCTTGCAAAGGGTTTCGATGTAAAGAAATCAGATATTCTTGGCCTGGCTGTCAGAGGGGGGGGGGTTGTGGGGCACGTGCGCTGGGGTGATAAAGTTTATTCACCGATTGTACCTGAAGGCAAGGTCGATTATTTAATTGCGTTTGAAATGCTTGAGTGTTTACGTTGGCTGGATCAGTTAAAACCCACTGCTAAAGTACTGGTCAACCAGCAAAAGATATTCCCCGTGGTTGTATCCAGCGGTTTGGCGAAATACCCCAGCGATGCAACAGTATATGAGGCGATTCAGTCCTCGGCAGCGAGTTATTACGCGGTACCAGCTATCGATATGGCGATAGAGGCGGGTACTTCGCGAGTATTAAATGTCCTTCTGATTGGAGTTTTGTCTGGGTTATTAGATTCCCATTCCGAGGTTTGGGAAAGTGTCTTGAAAGAACGTGTTCCTCTGAAGCACGTAGATGTAAATCTTAAAGCGTTTCATGCTGGTCGAGACTGGATGAAAGGGAAAAAACAATGAAAATCTGTGTAATAAATCCAAATTCTTCAAAAAGCGTAACGGAGCATATTCATAGCGCACTTGATAAAATCAAACGTCCTACTACTGAACTGACTGTGATTTGCCCGGAGCATGGACCAGTTTCGATTGAATCGGCCTACGATGAGGCTCTGGCCACGCCCTATACCCTGGAACTTGTAAAAAAGGCAAATGAGGAGGGTTATGATGCTGTTGTTATCGCCTGCTTCTCGGACCCTGGGTTGGATGCGGCTAAAGAAGTTTCCTTAATCCCTGTTGTAGGGATCGAAGAAGCCACACTTCACATGGCAGCCATGTTGGGGCACCGTTTCTCCATTATGACTGGTATGAGTCGCCGTATTCCGACCCGTGATTGGCACGTTCGGCTGCGCGGCGTTCAGGATTATTATGCCTCTTCTCCCGCTCTGGAAATGTCTGTGCTGGAGATGGATTCGAACCCTGTAAAAGCAAAGGCTCGTATTTTAGAACTTGCACGCAAGGCTGTCGATGAGGATCGGGCCGAAGTGATTGTGCTTGGGTGTGCTGGATTAGCCGGGTATTCAGCGGACATTGAACGAGAGCTAGGCGTAGTGGTTTTGGATCCAACTTCAGTAGCCTTTAAAGTAGCAGAAATGATGGCCGACCTGGGGCTGCGCCACAGCAAAGCTGGCAGGTTCTCGTATCCCCCTGTGAAAGAGATCAAATAGGCTTAACCTGCTTATGAACCATCCAGGTACGGTAGAGCTGATTTGGATGGTAGTTGTTCATCAATGGAGGTTGGCTAAAGAAATGATTAGTTTAATCAGAGGTGACTGCGCTTGATTCGGTTTCGAGTTTTGTAACTTCACAGTATTGATCTCTGATTAAATAAATAATCATGCTTGACTTTGGTGGTTTTTATTACTATAATACTATTGAGTAGAACAGCATTCCATTAGGTGAAACAAAAACGCTTTTTTATTCCCCTCCTTTCTAAAAACAACTTGACTTGGGTCTAAGTCACAGAAAAGTTGGAAGGGATGGTAACTTTAGAAAAACAGGAAGTTGAGGAAAAAATGATAAATTTGACCAGGGGAGTACCGCCCGTCGAAGTCTTTCCGATCGATGACCTAATTGCAGCCAGTGAGAGAAGCCTGCGTCAGGATGGAAAATATACCTTGCAGTATGTTCATTCTCCCGGTTATCTGCCATTGCGCGATTGGCTGGCTCAGGAAAACAATGTCCAACCGGATCAGGTATTTATGGGCAATAGCTCGCTAGAATTGCTGCAATTTCTGAGCATGATTCTCCTTAAACCCGGTATGCGAGCTTTCGCCGAGTCTCCTTCCTATGATCGGGCAAATACGTTGCTGAGGCGTTGCGGGGCGGATGTAGTTGCTATCCCGCTGGAAACCGATGGGATTGACCTGAATGTTTTCGAAAATGAATTAAAGAAAGGTGTTCCTGGCCTGGTCTATATCATCGCCGATTTTCAAAATCCGATGGGTACGACAACCAGCCTGGCAAAACGGCAACAGATATCGGCATGGGCACGCGAGTATGGTTTCATAATCTTGGAAGATTCGCCATACCGTCAACTTCGTTACCGGGGTGAGCCTGTCCCAACTATGCGTTCCATTGCGCCAGAATGTGTCGTTCAGATGTCATCTTTCTCGAAGATACTTGCGCCTGGTCTGCGAATGGGATACTTGATTGCAAGCGCGGATATTGTGCATAAGTTGCACCTGTACGCGGTGGATACTTATATTGGGCCAGTCACGCCAACTCAGGGGATGGTGTATGAGTACTTGAAGGCTGGTTTGCTGGACGCCAACCTCACAAAACTTTGCAACTTGTACCGACCACGTTTGGATGCGCTACTCACCATGCTGGATCGCACTTTTCCCGGCTCAACTTATCCCCGCCCGGAAGGTGGCTTCTTCGTTGGGGTAACCTTACCTGAAGGTAACAAGATGGATGTGCTTATACCAGCGGCATTGGAAGCAGGTTTGAATCTTACCGACGGCCGAGGATTTTTCCTGAACCCAGCCGACGGCGACCGGTTCCTTCGTCTTCCTTTCTGCAGTTTGACTCCCGAAGAAATTGAAACAGCGATCCAAAAATTGGAACCTCTAATAGTGAAGTAGTGTTTTACCCGGAATGTCGAGTTAGTTTTCACATTCCGGGTTCCTTTTAGTTGATGGTGTTGTTAGCATGTTTGAAAAATGAGTTTTTTTATTCAAAATTATTTTAGAAGCGGATAATTATTTTCAAACTCGTCAGGAGTATATCGACTACATGCCCGAAATATTTCGTAATTTAGGACCTTTATTAAACCCGAAAAGTATTGCCGTTGTTGGCGCTTCAGAACGACCTGGGAGCGCTGGCCGGTTAGTGCTGGAAAACCTGCGCAATCTTAATTTTCCGGGTGAAGTCTTTGCAGTTAATCCAAAGAGCGACATGATCCTCGGATACCCATGTTACCCCGACCTTAAAAGCATACCGACGAAAATTGATATGGCGGCTATTTTGGTTAGCGCAGATAAGCTGATGCCCACTCTGAAAACTATGACTGAAATGGGTATCCCCGCTGCCTGGGCGCTGGCCAGTGGATTCGCTGAATCGGGACTGGAAGGTAAATTACTGCAGGCAGAAGCAGCTCAGTATGCACGCGAGAAAGGCCTTCTGCTGTGCGGACCGAATTGTGTGGGGGTTGTAAACCTTGCAGACCGCTCAGCCACTTACAGCGTGGCCATAAGCCGGGCATTGAAAGCAGGCGAAGTTTCGGCTGTGATGCAGAGCGGCGCTATTTTAATGGGTTTGGCAAATTCGGCTCCATTCGGATTCCGTTATCTGATTTCTAGCGGGAACGAAGCCGTATTGGATAGTGCGGATTACATTGGCTACTTGGCGACAGATCCTAAAACACGCGTAATTGTGGCTTTTCTGGAAGGGATTCGCGATGCGAATAAGTTCATTGCCGCTTCGCGGGCTGCCTTTGCTGCCGGGAAACCCGTCCTGGTATTGAAAGTAGGTCGTTCTGAAGCAGCCCAACGGGCTGTGCAAGCCCACACCGGCAGCCTGGCCGGATCAGATATCGTACTGGATTCTGTATTTCGCGATGAAGGGGTAATCCGCCTGGATAGCCTGGATGAGCTGGTCGAAACTGCCCGGTTGTTCTTGACTTGTCCGTTACCAGCAAGTGATGGAATTGGCTTGTTGAGTCTGTCAGGCGGCCAGATTGGTTTACTTTCTGACCTAGCGCAGAATATGAAATTAAATTTCCCTGCGCTTGCTGAGGAAACACAAAGTAAGTTGCGCGAAATACTCCCTCCATTTACATCCATCACCAATCCATTGGATGCCTGGGGCACCGGTGACCTGGAAAAGATGTATCCGGCTTGTGTGGATGCAATTTCCAAAGACCCATCGATCAGCCTGATTGCAATGTCACGCGATACTCCACCGCAAGTGGCGCCGCGTGAAGTGGAGCAATCCATGCGTGTAGCAGAGGCAGCCGTTCGAGCGAAGAAAGAAACATCTAAACCCGTACTTCTATTTTCGAACTTTACTGCAGGTTTAGAACCGCAGGTGGAAACCTACTTGCTGGAAAACGGGATACCTTATTTACAGGGAACTCCTGAAACGCTGCGAGCCATCCAGGCGATGGAGCAGTATGCTGCATTCAAGCAACGTTCCAAAACACCTTCTACCTCAGGTTTTCCCTCACCAGAGAATTTGTCTGATTGGCGAAAGCGGTTGAATGAACCAGGTGCCGCATTGGATGAATTTGAAGGCCGGAAATTGTTGGCTGATTATGGTATTCCCGGGCCTGAGGAAGTTACCGCTGTAGATGAAGATTCGGCGGTGCGTAGCGCTGAGAGCATCGGTTTCCCGGTTGTATTAAAGATACTTTCGGCAGATATTCAGCACAAGACCGAAGCCGGAGGAGTACGAATTGGATTGAAGGATGGGGAAGCGGTTCGAAATGCTTTTAGGGAAGTAATGGCTTCGGCGCTTCGTTATAACCCCGAAGCACATTTGGATGGTGTCCTCATCCAGGAAATGATTTCGAATGAGGCGGTTGAAGTTATTTTAGGGATTGTTCGGGATGAGAATTTTGGGCCGGTTATCGTTTTTGGGTCAGGCGGTATCCTGGTCGAGTTAATGAAAGATTCAGCCGTCCATTTGCCGCCGGTTAGCAGAGAAAATGCGTTGGACTTAATCAGTCAGATTCGCGGAAAGAAGCTATTAGTAGGATACCGCGGTAGGCCGGCGGCCGATATTGATGCTTTGGCTGATACCCTTGTAAGCTTGTCGCAACTGGCAGTCGATCTGGGTGATCAGATTGTCGCCCTGGATATTAATCCCCTCATGGTACTGCCGGCAGGGAAGGGTGTGCGGGCAGTGGATGTTTTAGTCGAACTGAAATGCAAATAAAGGAGAAATTATCTATGAATGAAAAGGTTGGGGTTCCTAGCAATTATGGTTTAGAAAATCATGGTCTAAAGGAACTGAAAAAAGAGTATTGGAATCTGTGTCCTTCCGCTCTGATCGAAGAAGTTATTGTTCGTAAGGAAGGGTTGCTGGGTGATATCGGGGCAGTCATTGTCAATACCGAGCCTTGCACTGGACGATCGCCGAACGATAAATTCATTGTTAAGGATCCGACGGCACAAAATGACCCAGTCTATTGGGGCAAAACCAATAAGCCGATCACCCCCGAGCAGTTCGATCGCCTGTATGGGAAAGTGACCACATATCTGCAAGGGCGGGATGTGTTCGTTCAGGATATGCAATCCGGCGCTCATCCGGAATACCAATTACCCATTCGGATCATAACGGAAAACGCTTGGCAGAGTCTTTTCGCGCATAACCTCTTTTTACGAGTGCCGGCCGATCAGCTTCGCCAACAGACTCCTCAGTTTACTTTGATTGCTGTGCCAGAATTAGAAGCAGACCCGGTTACCGATGGAACAAATTCCGGTGTATTTATCGCAATTCACTTTGGCAAACGGATAGTGCTGGTTGGCGGATCTCGTTATGCAGGAGAAATCAAAAAATCAATATTCTCTGTGATGAATTACCTTATGCCATTAAAGGGTGTGCTTTCGATGCATTGTTCAGCCAATGTAGGGATAGCTGGCGATGTAGCTTTGTTCTTTGGTCTTTCTGGCACCGGAAAGACCACCCTGTCCTCTGATTCTGATCGGCGGTTGATTGGCGATGACGAACACGGTTGGGGCGAAGACGGGGTGTTCAACTTTGAAGGTGGTTGTTACGCAAAAACCATCCACTTACGGCAGGAGCTTGAACCTCAAATCTGGGAAGCGACTCATCGGTTTGGGGCTGTCCTCGAAAATATTGTAGTCGATTCGATCACTCGCAAGGCAGATTTTGACGATGCAAGTGTGACCGAAAATACGCGCGGCGCTTATCCGATTGATTTTGTACTAAATCATGTACCAGAAGGCCATGCCGGTCATCCCTTAAATGTCTTCTTCTTAACTGCGGATGCGTCTGGTGTTCTTCCTCCCCTGGCACGCCTATCTCCGCAACAGGCAATGTATTACTTCCTTTCCGGCTATACCTCCAAATTGGCTGGAACAGAAAAAGGATTGGGGACAGAGCCGCAAGCGACCTTCTCAACCTGTTTTGGATCGCCGTTTTTACCGCTTAATCCAAATGTTTATGCCCGATTGCTCGGTGAAAAAATCGCCCGACATGAAGTCAAAGTATGGTTGATCAATACTGGTTGGACGGGTGGGCCGTTCGGAGTGGGTAAACGGATTTACCTGCCCTATACGCGGGCAATGATCCGGGCTGCATTAACTGGCAAATTGGATACTGTAAAGACCCGGATCGATCCGCACTTTGGTTTGGAAATTCCGGTAGAATGTGCAGATGTTCCCGCCGAGATATTGGATCCCCGGAAGACCTGGCCAGATCAGCAAGCCTATGATAACCAGGCGGAAAAGCTTATTGCCCGGTTTATTGAAAACTTCAAGCAATTTGACGCTGATGTAGACTCGTCCGTACTCAAAGCCGGCCCCCATGCTCTTTAGTTTCGCTAGAAACATTTTCGATGTTAGGTTCCAGTAGTACTGAAAAACAATGGCAAGTTACTCATTTATCCCAACAGGAGGCAGTAAATGTTGAATTTAAAAGGTAAAGATATTTTGGATGGCGCTCAGTTTACGCGCGAGGAAATCGACGGAATTATGACCGTCGCGGATGAATTCCGCAAAAAATTAGACAAACAACCCGGCTTAGACCTATTGAAGGGGCATGTGATGGCGGCGCTCTTTTTTGAGCCTTCCACCCGCACGCGCCTTTCCTTTGAAACGGCCATGTTTCGCCTGGGTGGCAATGTAGTTGGTTTTTCATCTGCGGAATCAACTTCAGTTGCCAAGGGAGAGACCCTCGAAGATACCATCCATACAATCGACCAGTATGTTGATTTGATTGCAATGCGCCATCCGGCGATTGGTTCCGCAAAAACCGCTGCTTCGATTGCCAATGCCCCCGTTTTGAATGGTGGCGATGGCGCCGGGCAGCATCCGTCTCAGGCCTTGCTTGACCTTTTTACCATTCGTTCCGAGCGCGGAAGCGTGGACGGCGCGACGATTGTGCTGTGTGGTGATTTGAAAAACGGCCGCACAGTCCACTCAGGCGTTGAGATTTACAAGCACTATAACTGCAAATTGATTTTTGTAGCGCCCGAACAGCTCCGTCTGCCTGCGGATATTGCCGCACGGCTACGTGCGCAGGGCGCCAATATTGAAGAAACCACTGATTTGGAATCATCCTTGAAGAATGCAGATTTCCTTTATATGACCCGGATTCAGAAAGAGCGTTTTGCAGATATTGCTGAATACGAGGGATTGAAGAATGCTTATATTATTTCCCGTGAAATGGTTGAGCGAATTAATCCCAAGTTGACGATTATGCACCCGTTACCACGCGTAAATGAAATTACAACCGATGTGGATACTTTACCCGGCGCGGCTTATTTCCGCCAGGCTGGTAATGGCGTATTCATCCGGATGGCGTTGATCGCCCTGGTAACCGGGAAAATTTAATCAGATTCTGTATGATGGATATGGATGGGCGCTGCTCATGGAGTTGCTCTCATCCGCTCTTTTTCATTCAATAATCAGAGCGAGAAAGTTATATTTTGCGTTTGGCATTGAAAGGACTGAAAAAATGGTAGAAGATAAATTTGACCTATTATTTAAAGGCGGAATGCTGGTTACCGGAAGCGGTCTTCAGCGGGCGGATATGGCCGTTCGTGGCGAGCAGATTGCAGCTATTGGTCCTGATTTACCAGGACAAAACGCGAAGCGTGTGGTGGATACGACTGGAAAGTATATCTTTCCCGGGATTATCGATGTGCATGTTCATCCTGTCTACCTGGATGACGTGGAAGACAGCTCCCGTGTGGCAGCGTACGGCGGCACAACTACCCTATTGCATTTTGCTTATGCCCGCCAGGGCGATAGCCTGGTGCAAAAAGTGACTGAGATGTTGGAAGATTGCCAGAAACGCTCTGTGCTTGATTTCAGTCTGCATGGCGGTTTATGGGAAGCGGCCAAACAGGTTCCAGAAATCCCCGCTGTAATGAAGATGGGTATTCGTACTTTCAAGTTTTTTATGACGTATTTAAAGCAGGGTTGGTATACAGACGATTACCAGTTATCAAAGGCAATGGACATCCTGGGATCCAACGGCGGGATGGCGATGGTACATGCCGAGAACGGCGGGGGCATTGATTACCTTGAAGATAAGTATCTGAAAGGACCGACTGCTTCGGCCAAGTTCTTTAACAAATCGCGGCCGGCTGCTTTTGAAGAGGAAGCCATTTTCCGCGCGATTTGCCTGGCAGAAGTAATGGGCTGCCCGCTGTATATTCCGCATGTGACCTCAGCCAGGGCGCTGCGACCGATCCGACATGCGCAGGCGGAAGGTTTGAAAGTATTTGCCGAGACTTGCCCACAGTACTTGACCTTAACGGAAAAGATTCTCGAAGAGCGTGGAGCTTTGGCCAAAATTGGACCTCCGATTCGCAGTAGCGCAGACCAATCTGCGTTATGGGAGGCTTTACGGGATGGGACGCTAAGTATAGTTTCCTCCGATCATGCTCCAAAAGCGAAAGATGCCGATGGCGACTTTTTAACTCAGGGATTTGGCTCACCCCAGATTGAGACGTTGTTGCCAGTTACTTATGATTATGCAATCAGCCAGGGACGCCTTAGTCTGGTACGCCTGTCCCAGGTGCTATGCGAGAATCCAGCCCGCATCTTTGGTCTTTTCCCGCAAAAAGGCACGCTTGCAGTTGGTTCGGATGCTGACCTGGTAGTTTACGATCCTACCCGCGAATTCACCATTCGTAAGGAAAATCAGCACAGCAATGTGGGATACACTCTATACGAAGGTCGAACTGTGCTGGGCTGGCCGGAGATGTCATTCCAGCGCGGTCGGGCGGTTTTGGAAAACGGCGAAGTGGTGTCTCAACCGGGAAGTGGGCATTTCTTACCCACACTGGAGTCATCCAGCGCACCTGTAAACGTGTAGGATAAATGTTTCAAACAGTCCCGTAGATTAGCTGCGGGACTGTTTGGATTATGCTTTGGTTAAATCCTATAGAGCGGTTATTACCTGTACGCGTGAATAGTGGGGGGAGATGTTAAGGCTATTGTAGGTTTTATTCCACATCGTGTCCAATATCTCGCCGCAAGCGGCGGCCGTGCGCGGAAATGCTCAAAAGCATAGGCACCAGCGCCCGCATTGAGATGGAAAAAATGGGCGACCGCTCCATCTTTTTGGAATTGCGCGTCAAGGTAGCCAAAGGCTGGCGGGATGACCCCGATTTCCTGCGCCGGCTGGGGTTTGATGTAAAGAATAAGTAATCGAATTGTTTGATATTCTCAAACTTGTAATTCTGAGCCAACAAACAACCCGATTCGCAAATTTCCAGGTTTAATGAAGAGTCGCAATCTAGGATTGGTTAATGTATACATGGCTTGTGGTGGGATCAAAATCGATCCCACCCTACAACTATTGAGGTTGATAGTCGAGGTTTAGGTAGTAATGCGGAAAAGAAATCTTTGATGGCGAATGCTGAAAATGCTTATAACCAATATGTAGATAAGCCAGTAACAGTTATTGAAGATTCGAGAGTAATAGAATTTCCAAAAGGAAGTTTTGACAAGACTTTATCGCATGTCGATAACGAAGCAAAGAATATCCGAATAATTCAAGAATTACCGAAGTTGCTTGAAAATTCAATTCATTACGGGCAAGCATCAGATAGAAAGGGTCGTCCAAATGTTTATC
>JBAWYZ010000053.1:0-11596 GCA_037143255.1 Leptolinea sp.
GTTCATAATCAAGCAGGTGATAATAGAACTGATACATACTGATTTGCCCGAACCGGTGGTCCCGGCTACCAGCAAATGCGGCATTTTTGCCAGGTCAGCCACCACCGGGATGCCGGATACATCTTTTCCCAATGCTAAAGTAAGCGGAGTTGTCATTTTCTGAAAGTATTCCGATTCAATCAACGGACGCAGACGCACCATGGCATTATTTGAATTTGGAATTTCAATCCCCATGAAAGATTGCCCGGGGACAGGCGCTTCAATGCGCAGTCGCTTGGCTTTTAACGCCAACGCCAGGTCGCGTGATAACGCAGAAATTTGCGCCACCCTGATTTTCTGCCTGACAATATTACCATCAATACCAACTTTTTCGATAAAACCAGGCTCAACCGCATACTGAGTCACTGTCGGGCCAATACGGTAACCGGTAACAGTCGAAGGCACACCGAATTCCGCCAATGTGGTTTCAATTTGTTCCGCCATTCCGTGAATATGATGCGGATCAGGCCGGTCTGCCTGTTCGTGGGAAAGCAGATTGATCGGCGGCAGCCGGTCTTGCTTCTGCGGGTCGGCAACAGCGCTGCGTGTGACGGTGTGGTCCGCATCTGTTTTTTTCTTTGTCAGACCTTCAGCCGCTAAAATATCTGCCAGGCTCGAAATGGAATGGGGAACAGACTCAGGTTTTTCCAGAATGACCGGCCGCCCCGCTTGCCAATCTCTGCGAGTACTCTTATGTAAACCCTGCGCAACAGCCTGGATGACGGTTTTTCGAACAGGCCAAAAGGTTGCAAAGGTGGTAACAACCAGCAGTCCCAACCAAACCAGAGTATTCAAAGGGCCAGGCAGAAGGAATTCGCCCATTCTGGCTAATCCCCACCCGACCAAACCGCCATCTTCACCCATGCCAGCCCGGTCAACCGAATTACCTCCCCAGACAGATAACAAGGCAATAAGAGAGAAAAGCATTCCTTCTGACCCAAGAATCTGGATAAGCGGATAAGCTTTTGTTCCATGCGGCTGACGCAGTGCCGTTATTCCAGCATATCCGGTTAGAAAGGCGAAAAGGACGCTCCCCCAACCCAACCATCTTTTAAGAAACTGCACCCAGGGAGTAAGAAACGCCCCGCTGCTAATCTGAGTGAGTCCGAAAAATGTTAACAAGGATACGATAATTAATACAATACCCAGCCCATCCTTCCCTTTCCATTCAAAAATCGCCGTTTTTGGAACAGAAAAAATGGATTGGGATGGATTATCTATCCCGTCTGGCTGAAATTCATCAGCGGGATTGAGGTCTTCAGGGTTGAATGAATTCATCAGTTCTGCATATATCCCAGGCCAAGCCTACGCCGGTCTGGATCTATATGCAATATCTGTACCTTAACGGAGTCCCCAGGGACGAAGAGTTCTTCAAGATTGTGATGAGTTTGATCAAACCGAACGGATGAGATATGAATCAACCCTTCAATTCCTTCCGGTAAACGAGCAAATGCGCCAAATCGTGTGACAGAGACGATAGTCGCATCAACTTGATCGCCTGGTTCGTAATTTGTAGTTACCCTTTCCCACGGATTCAACTGCAGCCGCTTGTAAGACAATGCCACCCGAGAGTTCTCCTCATTAATTTGTAACACAATCGCTTCTGTACAATCCCCGATCGTAAGAATATCACCCGGATGCTGCACTCTGCCCCAGGATAGTTCCGACACATGAATTAAGCCTTCTACACCGCCCAGGTCAATAAACACTCCGAACTCTGTTACATTTGTTACCTTTCCCCGCACTTTATCGCCAATATGCAGGCTGGTGAATAACTGTTTCCGGCGTCCTTGGCCAGCCTGAGCAGCCCTTTCAGAGAACACAATCCGATCAAGTGATGGATCACACTCGATGACCTTTAGGCTTAAGCTTCTGCCAATATATTCTGAAAGAGTGGATTTGCGCTCATCTTCTTCCAGACCGCACGGCATCTCAATAAGATGTGAATTTGGGACAAAACCTTGAATCCCTTCATCTTGCACCAGCAGTCCGCCGCGATTACATCCATAAACCTGCAACACGATAATCTCATCATTTTCAAATACCGATTTGACACGAACCCAATCCACCAACGGTAAAACAAGTGGAGTTTGAGCAGGTCCACTGGTTTCTCGGTACCCATCAGTTGTACTTTCTTCATCAGCCAGGATTGCAGCCCACCAGCCGTCGTCCAACTCTTCTTGTTCATCTTCCAATGGAATTGTTATTGCCTTCCCCAGCATGGCATCCCTCCCGCCACCAATAATCCAATAAAAATTTCAAATATAATTATAGCTTAAACAGAACAAACTAAAAAATAGCGTTGATATTCATTCTTGCGGGTAAACGAAACTCCTGATAACTGCTCAGCATGTTTACCATACCATCAGGGAAAAGAGTGCCAAGATTGATTCTGATGCTAATTTTCCTATACTTCAGCATATTTTTAGCTTCTTATTTCGTATATTTTGTGTCTATCATGGATAATTATTATGTTTTCGTTAACTGGGGTTAGCTTCTTTTGCATCAGGATTTTTCGTCTCGTGTTCCATAACTGCTATTTCCCTGGTGACGGCTTCCAGGGCAACTCGCTGTTTTCGATATAGATCGGCTTCTGACATTGCAAGTTTCATGGCGATCTCGCGTACTTTCTTTCCTTCAAGAAATTTCATTTCCAGAATATTATACAGAATCCACTCACCTGTAAAGCGCCGGTCGCCATCCGGACGCACCCGTTCAATAGCATTCTTCAACAAAGCTCGCAGAGTATTGGGGTAATTGCCATCATAGGCTGCCAACATACTCTGGACGATTTTGAGATTTAGCAGCGGGCTTTCCGTCAGGCGTGGACCGCCCCAATAGTGAGTCAACGCTTCCTTGACCCAGGTAGCCATCTCTGCATCAACCGGCTTGGGAATATCCAGCACCTGACCGGGCTCATAACGTCCAGCAGCCCGCAATTCAGAAAGATAATCAAGCTCCGAGGTCAACATTTCGAGCGATTGGAATAACTGTTGCTGAGTATGTCGGTCGCGCAGGGCGATGGTGGCTCGCTGGGCCAATTCGCTTAAACTTCTGCGCTGCTCCTCTTCGAGATGTTCTGATTTCACCCCAGAAACGCCTAGCAAACCCAACAATTCAGGATCGCCATCCGATTCGGGATGATATAAAGGCAAAATAAGTGAATCATTCCATCGGAAAAGATGCAAAGGGCCTTCTGATTGACGTACCAAGTTCATCAATTCTAATTGACCGTCATCTTCTTCCGGCCAATTGGTCTTTCCGGTCGTCATTACCAATTCCAGCCCGCCGGTATTTGCCGCAACTACAAACGCCCCACCCGCTTGCAAACGATCGCGAACCGCGGCCAGTATCATTTCAAGAAATTGACGTAAATCATTTCGGGTAACCAGGCTTTGCTCCAGGTATTGAAGAAATTCAAGGTCCTTCTGGTCATTTCCAAAAAAGAGCAGCCGCTCCCACACTGGTGCAAATATGGTCACAAGATATTCACACAATAATATAGACCCGACCATCACAAACGGCACCAGACCGGTGTATGAACTACCTACCATGTTGCCAGCCCGCCGGACTACTGTCACCAGCGCCAGCGTAATGATCGCCGTCACCGGCCCACGGATAATCCACTTGAACAATCGGTTTTTCACTACCCGATCTGGCCAGGGGACACCAAAAAACGCCACTGCGTAGGCCATGAGGACAATTAATCCACCAACTATCAGGTTACTAAATGCAGAGACAACCCAGAAAGCCAACGAATGTTCTAAAGCTATTTGAGAGTTGTACAACAAAAACGGAAACGATCCCAACGCTGGCGCCAGAGCGCCTGTTATCAGATAGCCCATCCGACGCCGGCTGGTGGGTGTTGTTGTCCTCAAATAAGCCCGAACAAAATTAATCCATGCCATCACCATAATGACAATGTAATAAAGAAGCAAAACCAGTGTCACCAACGTGGGCTGTAGGTGGGGGGCATTGGCCAGATCAGAAGAGGACTCGCCAACCAAAATTCCCAACGGTAGCGCAAGTAGAAAAAGAATACTGACCGCATAAGCCAGGCGAATGACCAGCCAGCGGCGCCACCGGCTTGGACGCCCAGTCGTAGCCAGTAAAGCATCCGAAAAGTTGATATAAGTAGCCGGTAATAATGTGATTCCTACCCAGGAAAACCGCAGCCAGAATTCCGATTCCCAAACCGCTGTAGATGTACTGGCCAGTGATTCTCCCGTAAACACAATAACTACACATGCCATAATGAGAGCGAAAGTCCGTGCCACTTTGTCTTTAAGGTTAAAAGTAAGACCATACAGCAGCAACGAAAATGCAGTAATGGCAATACCAGCAGATAAAATTTGACTGGTAGTGCGAAAGAAAACAAGCAAGCCAGAAATCCAGGTTTCCATAAATCAGTGCATTAAGCGATCATCGTTTTTATCGGTTTTGAAAACATAATGGCAATATCCTGGTTATCAAAATAATTATCATGATAGCCGCAAAATTCAAAGCCTAGTTTCTTTACCATCTGAAAACCGGGGTAATTCTTGCTTTGCATTTCAATTATCATCCGCTTATAGCGTTTTCGGCTCGCCCAATCCTGACCGGCCAGAATTAAACCGGATGCAATTCCCTGGCGGCGGTTCTTTTCGCGCACAACCAGATCCCGGATCCAGGCAGCGCCAGAAGCCAATTGTTCCCAGATGGCAATATATCCGACCGGTGTATTGTTCAAAATAGCTGTAAGCAAAACAGCATACTCCCGGTGATCACCATGCACCAGGTTAGGCTGATGCGGGTATTCCACGCGTATACTACGGGGCAAAGAAATCTCTCGAAATTGAATTCGTACTTGCTCATCTGTTACAGAACGTTCCATTTGCCAAACTCTGTTCGTTTGATAATGGCGCTCCAGGTTACTTAATAAGGGAAGATCACTGACACTTGCGGGACGGATTTCTACTTCGGGCATACCTTAACCTCCATTTATTGTGCCGGCACAATGCGGATAGGAACAACGCAGGGCGTCATTGACTCGTTTTGCTGGTTGATAACCACCAGCCGCAACTCATAATCACCTTGCGGCAATTGGGTGATATTCCATGTCCCAATTTCCGCATTTGTTTTTATCTCGTTACCTGCCGCAATCGTTACCCAGTTTTCTTGACCGGGCTGGCCATATTCATATTTATAAAATCCAAAGCCTGGAATGTTTGTGGTTCCTTCCAGTTTTATCGTTCCACTAAATTCCTGGCCGGGTTCGACATTGGTAAACTCCAATTGCCCGGGAATACAGCCGTTACTCCGATTCGGAACAGGTGTACCAGGCGTTCCAGCAATAGCAACAGGCGCAGCCGGCAAGGTAATAGTAGGTTGTGCCAGCAGATCCAGAGTTGGGGTAACTAAAATCTTTGCCTGTGGAACAAAAGGCGATATGAATGTAACAAACACGAATTCAGCAATACCCAAAAGTACCATAAAACCCAATACCGATCCAGCAGCGGCCAGTTGCCGATTTGCATTTTCACGTTCCAAACCAAAGAAAGCTGCACGCCTATCTTCAAGCGCCAGAAACGCTTTCCGGGCATACACTATCGCAACACCCCCAGCGAGAATATAAATCCAGACCTCGTATTTAGTCAGGAAACCAAGTATCTCTAGCATATCAAGAAATCATCCCACCCGATTAAACAGATTCAGCCGGCCGACATCCGGTTCTCGGTATTCGTATACTAGCAAGGATAATGCCAATGACCAGGGTTTTTAGGGCAGTTTTTTTAGAAAACTGCGTAAGATGCTTTCCATTTTCGGCACCAGTACCTTGCCGGCTTCCATGACTTCCTGATGAGTGGTAACGGTGGAGCCATCCAGATTGGCTTTATTACTGATACCCGACATCCCAAGAACCCGCGTATTCCCATGCACGGCCACAATAACTTCCGGCACGGTTGACATACCTACAGAATCGGCGCCAATGGTTCGCAGGAAACGTAAATCTGCCGGAGTTTCAAAAGACGGCCCGGAAAGACTGACATATACACCTTCCTGCACTTTGGTTTTACATTCATCAGCCGCTTCATGCGCCAGGGCAAGCAATTTGCGGTCATACGCCTTACTCATATCCGGAAAACGCACACCAAATTCATTCAGATTCGGCCCACGCAATGGATTTGGACCCATCATCGTCAGCAAAGCAATATGGTCTCGAATCAACATCACATCCCCGGGAGCGTAGTTAGGATTAATGGCGCCGGCAGCATTTGTCACTACCAGTATCTCGATACCAAGGCGCTGCATGACCCGAATTGGAAGGGTCACCTCCGCCATGGAATACCCCTCATAATAATGAACGCGCCCTTGCAGCACCAAAACATCCTGCCCCTCAATTTTGCCAACCACCAAGCGGCCGATGTGACCTTCCACAGTAGTTTCCGGCCAATTGGGAATATCTTTGAAGGGAATCAGATCTGGGTTTTCGATGACTTCGGCTAAGGCACCCAGGCCGGAACCCAGAATCAAGCCAATGCGTGGCTTGTAATGCAATCTACTCGAAACCAACTGAGCAGCCAGATCAATTTCTTGAATTGTGAAATATTCTTTCATTCCAACCACCTCATTAAGAATTTTTATTTCCCAGAATAATTTATTAATTATAGCCCGGAAACATTAAACCGTTTTTAATACCCTGGAAAATGCTGATAAAGTTCTATTTACCGCTTCATCAGTAATCCAAAAATGCGTTACCAGCCGGATACGGCGTTCCGCGACAACACCAACGCGAATTCCATCATTTGCCAGAAGATCGGTAATATCTTTTGCGTTTTGATGGACGGATGATTTTAGCGAGGCGAATACCATATTGCTGGCCGGCAGTCCAAAGTCGAGTTCCAAACCGGGGATATTGGCCAACCCCTCCGCAAGTTGACGGGCATGAGTATGATCTTCAGACAGCCGTAGGGACATCTTCTCCAGCGCAATAATGCCGGCCGCAGCCAATACGCCAACCTGACGCATTCCGCCGCCCAGTTGTTTGCGCAGCCGCCTGGCGCGATAAATGAAGTCTTTCGTCCCACACAAAACCGACCCTACGGGTGCGCAAAGCCCCTTACTCAAACAAAAAGTGATGGAATCCGCAGGCCGGCATAGTTCCAATACATCCGCTTTTAGCGCTGCTGCAGCATTGAAAATACGAGCTCCATCTATGTGCAATTGTAGGGAATGCCTTTTCGCCAGTTCTGCCACCTGACGAGTGTATTCAACAGTCAGGACGACGCCGCCACAGCGATTCTGGGTATTCTCTAGAATTATCATTCGGGAAACCGAAAAATGTACATCCTCTCCTCGGATGGCTGCTTCAATATCTTCCAATCGCAAGGTACCATCCGACAGGTTTGGGATGGTGTGCGGAAAAACTCCGCCCAAGGCCGATATCCCACCCTGTTCATAATTTACCGTGTGCGCCTGGGTTCCCATAATGGCCTCATCCCCACGCTGGCAATGCGCCAGTACAGCGATCAAATTACCCATGGTACCGGAAGCCACAAATAAACCAGCCTCCTTGCCCATTCTTTCTGCGGCTAATTCCTGCAGACGGTTAACGGTCGGATCATCACCAAAGACATCATCCCCCACCTCAGCGATTGCCATGGCTTCCCGCATTTCGGGTGTGGGATGACTAACCGTATCGCTTCGCAAATCGATGATTTTCATCGTTTTCTTCGGCCGATCAATGTTTTCGCAGGTAACTTAAACAGGCCTGCAGATCTTCCGGTAAAGGCGCCTCAAAAGTTCGCGTATCCTTATCACCCGGTAGGCAGATTTGCAGCCGGGCAGCATGGAGAAACTGGCGGGTAATCGGCACTGTAACTCTTTTCCGGCCATATATTTTATCGCCAGCCACCGGGCAGCTAATAAACGCCATGTGAACGCGTATTTGATGAGTCCGGCCAGTTAAAGGATGAGCTTCCAAAAGAGTGTGCAACGGGAAAGTTTCTTTGGTGAAATACTCTGTGACCGACTCTCTCCCGCGGGATTCGGAGGTAATCGCCATTTTTTGCCTATGAATCGAATCGCGGCCGATATGTGCTTCTATCCGGCCGGTGGGTGTACGTGGATGGCCATCTACCAATGCCAGGTAAGTTTTGACCACTGTCCGATCTTTGAACTGCTGTTGCAGCCATTGATGGGCAGCATCATTCTTGGCAATCACAATCAAACCAGAAGTATCCTTATCCAATCGATGAACTATTCCAGGCCGTTTTTCGCCTCCAACACCTTCCAGATCAGGGTCGTGTCCAAGGGCGGCATTGGCCAGAGTTCCGCTTTTATGCCCAATTGCCGGATGCACGACCATACCAGCCGGTTTATTGACAATTAGCAGGTCGCTATTTTCAAAAATAACTTCCAGCGGAATCTCTTCTGGCTGAATATGGGAAGGTTCTACCTCTGGTTCGACAACGTAAATCTCTTCGTTTCCTTCCAGCAGCAGACCGGTTTTTATTGGAATAGCCCCGTTGACCTGAACATGTTGGGAACGGATTAATGCCTGCACCCGCGAACGAGATAGATGGGGCATTTTTATCGTCAAATATAAATCCAGTCGCATAGGGCTGGATTCGGAAAACAAAAACGTGCTCTGGTTTTCCATAAAACGCCTATTCTTCCCTGAAAGATGAGTCTTGTATCGGTTCCAGATCAGGCATTGGTTCCTTATGCTTATCCCGGCGTTCCTGTAACCATACACTGATTAAAAGGATGACAACACCCACCGTAATACTGGAATCAGCCACATTGAAAACCGGGAAAGTTCCCACAGAAATGAAATCTGTTACATGACCGACCGTCAAACGATCGATCAGGTTACCCAGCGCACCGGCTAATTGCAGACCAAGAGCAAAGCGAAGCAACCTATCATGCGCGGGTATCCGGGGATAATAGTAAATGATAACTCCGGAAACAAAAATGGCCAAAACAGCGAAAATCATGCTTTGCCCCTGGAATAATCCAAACGCAACTCCTGTATTTTGCCAATGAACGATTCGGGCATACGGGGTCAACCATTCCCATGGAGACCAGATGGCTCCAATCTCTAAGCTGGAACGGACAAAAGCCTTACTCCATTGATCCAGCACAACAATGGCGCCAGCGATTAAGGCCAGAACCAGATAATCTTTGATAATTTTTCTCAAGTAATGTCTCCCATTCGAACAGGGAGAATTTTACCTTATCCTTAGCCTTATCGGAGAGCCATATAATCCATTTGATGAGCTAGGTAGGATAATCTTCCCTCTTCTAACTGTTTGTGGCGGAGAATTAGCCATTTTCCCAAGATTTCTGGTTTATCCTTCCAGAGGGGAGTTACCGAATCGGTTATAAACTGCAGAATACATTCCAAAAAATAACTTTCATCACCATCATATCTTTCATTGTGGGGGGTCAAAAACCAGTCAGAAGAGCCAACAGAAACTATGTCGTATCCAGCTTCAGGCAGCCAATCCAGTAATTTACGGCCTGTCAAACTGCCTCCGGTCTGCGAACCGCCGATTTGGCGTCTGTCCATACTAAGGTTATAGAGCGAAATTATCTGATCATCCAAATGCCGGTCAATAATGGGATGAAGAAACGTTAGACCATCATAGTTAAATGGCAAGTATAGACAGGCATGCTTTTTGACAATTTTATCCAGTAAAAGTAGTGTTTCTGGAACAGGTACAATATCAAGGTAAGAAGACGCCACGACAATATCAAATACCGGGTCTTCGAGATAAGAATTTATATATTCTTCAGTGTTGATACAAATTGTTTGCAACTGGTAAATCGATTGCTTTTTGGAAACCTTGTATTCCTGATTTCCACTCTCTTGAAATCGAAAACCCATTGCTTCTGTTCGTTCTTTTACATTTTTTGGAATAAACGTGATGTTTTCTTTGGCTGCATCAATTAAGGTATAGATAAATTCCGCTTTGCCATCTCTCTCCAGTAAATATGTAAACATCGCTCCAATACCACCTCCCAATTCAATAATATTTGGGGGTTGCTCCATATTTTCCATATAGGGAAACAAGCGACCAATTGTAGGTGTATGCAAAGACCTAAGGTCCAGGTAATATTTTGCATCCAAGTACCGAGGGAAATCGATATTCATTGGTTGCCCAACGCTAAAAGATATAACCGAATGGAATCCATAGACACTCCCCAGGATGGAAATTGGTCAAACCGATTTCGCGCGGCAACACTCATCTTCTCAAGCACTTCTTCTCCAGTCAATAACTGCCGTATCGCTACAGCTAATGCTTCAATATCTCCTGGAGGAACCAGTAGCCCGGTCTCTCCATCGGCTATTACTTCAGGGGCGGCACCAGTCTTCAGGGCGATTACAGGAAGACCACAACCCATAGCTTCTACAAATGTTATCCCAAAGCCTTCATATTGCGCTGGCGAAAGTAATATTTGGGATTTTCTAAACTGTTCAAATAGGCGTCCCGGTTCCAGCCGACCGTGAAAGAAAACTCGTTCTGCCAATCCAAGTTCCAAAACCATATTCTTTAATTGATTAGAGTATTTTACATTTGTATTCAGGTCACCGATAATATCAAAAGTCCAGGCGAGGTCTTTTACTTTCGCCAATGCCTGTAGAGCTAAATCCACCCCTTTGCGAGGGATTAAGTTTCCGGCAAAAACAAACCGTACCGGGTGCAGCCGCTGGCAGCGGTTTTGAATTTCTACTATATCCAAGCCGTCGCTGAATAAATCTTTTCCCGGATACGCAACCAGGCCGCTAACCTCTCCTTCTAACAACCTGGTAACTTCATTTTGAGTGGTCTGGCTGTTAAAAATAAATCGGTCAATGCTTTGTAAATACCGTTTTTCAATAGTCTTTATTAATGGTAATTGAAAAGGAGAAGGCTGTTCAGAAATTCGCAGATGATGGACGATGCTGACAATGGGAATCCGGGAGCGTTTCTTGAACCGATAATTCAATGCAAAAAGTGAAGGATGGTTCAATTCATCCTGCACGATGACATCAAAGTTGCCGGAAAGCATCCTGTCCAGAAAACCACCATCCTCATTTTGAATCAATCGAAGGGGATAGGGTTTCCATGGCTGGGAAAGGATTTCAACTTCATCCCCGTGAGCGTAAAGGGTTTCTACCAGCCTCGAATCATAAAGATACCCGCCAGAACGCGGTTCCAAGTTGTCATAAATCACCAACCCAATGCGCAACTAACGGTCCAGTTCGTACGCCGCCCAGGCGATCTGGTTTTCCCACAATTTAACAGAAGCCCGTCGAATATTGGGAGCCTTGATTCCAGAATTCAATGTTTGACATAAAACTTTTGAAAAGTATTCTATTGAAGGATTGATGTTTGAAAAGATCGGGAAATCGTTGAGTGTTTTTTCCTTGTATATTTTGACCTGTTCATCCAAAAGATTGTTTATTTCAACTATATCCACAAGATAGTTGTGCATATCTAAAGAGTCTCCGGTCAATACCAATTCAAGGCGATAGTGATGCGAATGCAATTGATTCTCTTCCCCCCAATCTCCTCCAATCAAATAATGC
>JBAWYZ010000054.1:0-11587 GCA_037143255.1 Leptolinea sp.
GCCCAGGAAAATCATCAGGCCAATTGGCCAGCCGGTAAAGGCATTGACTATCTGCCCAATGCCGCTGATGCCGCCGCTGACTAATTGCGCCGGAACCAGGAACAACCGCATCGCCAGCGCCTGAATGACCGCCCCGCCAATAACATAGGCGTAGTCCCGCAGAATCCCCCAGGACAATTTTTCATGTCCCAGAGCATTCAAGACTTTCAGCAAGTATTCGCGGCCAGATTCTGAAGGGGTTGACATGCACAGCTCCAATTATTAGGTGAATAAATTGTAACCGGAAAGCTCGGGGGTTGAGGGTTGGCCTAAAAATTTTCGTCACCCCGGCAGTCAAAGCGATAGCAGCTGCTGATAAATCAGACGCTTTCAGCCACACAAGGCAAAACTATATTGAAAACTCCAAGTTGGATTGACAGAGGGGTGGACGGCCGTCCACCCCTCTGATTAAATTTGACGATTTGTTGTATCTTTTCAGTATGTATTTTTCATCAGCGAAAAGGGTAACGAAACACATAAGAAAGAATGTCATGAAATTCATGGTTTTTATCTTTTCCTTTTTAGTGTATTTTGTGCCTGTGTAATTTTGATTATTTTTCAAAACAGATAAATTGGTTAATGAAGGGTAGGCAAAATATATTGCAAAACCCACAGTATCACCATCCCAGAAGCGATCGTGATCAACACATTGCGCGTTCGCAAGGCGATTACCGCAGCCATCAACCCGGCCAATAGGCGCAGGTTGGAAACTGAAAATTGCACTGCACCATCCCGAACCAGTAGTTCAGGTAGCACGATGGCAGAAAACACAGCCGGCGGTACCAGACGCAGGATGCGCTCCATGTAGGCAGGGATTTGTATATGTTGGAATATCAAAATAAAAGAGAGCCGTAAAAGGTATGTTCCCAGCCCACCCAGAATTAAGACCAGCCAGAGATTCAGCGAGTCCATTTTTCAACTCCGAAACCGGCAGCGATGCCCAGAATGGCCGCGGTCACCAGTCCTAATTGGTAAGGCATTCCGCGCAGTAATATGGCGGCAACTCCGCCGGTAATAGCCGCGACAGCCGTAGAACGGTCGCGAATTGATGGAACCGATAAGGCTAAAAACGTCAGGGCAATTGTGAAATCCAGCGACCAATTAGACGGGACTTGTCCGCCGGCAAAAATCCCTATGGCGGTGGCTATTTGCCAAGTGAACCACAATATAAAACCGGCTCCAAAAAGGTACCAGTTTTTGTGTGGCATATCCGGTTTTTCTGTGAAACGGGTAATGGTCATGGCAAAGGCCTCATCGGTCAGCAAGTATGCTAAAAAGGTCTTCCACCGGGTGGAATATTTTTTCAGGTGGGGAGCGATAGTGGCGGAATACATGACATGGCGTAAATTTACAACCAATATAGTGAGGATCACCACAGATGCCAGCGCGCCATGCGAAATCAATTGGGTGGCCGCAAATTGTGCGCTACCAGAAAACACAATGGATGACATAAGCATGGCTTGCAGCGGAGAAATCCCGGCATTTACGGCAGCAATACCGTAGATAAGCCCAAAGGGGATGACCCCCAGCAGAATGGGGAGAAGATCAAGGATACCAGCCGTGAATTGAGAGCGCGGAGTAAGTTTCATTTGGTTCCAACTTATATTATTATAATATAGAGAAATTTCGGAAATTCCATCACTTTGAAAAGGGTGGGGTTTTGTTCTGACTGTCCTCGACTGACCGGCGAAGCAATCGAAAATTATGGAAACTAGCTTCCTTTAAAATCGCCCGATTGCTTTTCCTCCACAATGATTTCCTGGTTTTAACAAGGCTCAATCCCTTCGGTCAACCACCGGCTTCTATTGCCCATCCCCCCCGGCGTCACCTATTACGAAATGCTTTCCTTGCCGCTTCCATCCAGATGCATGCGGAATATCTTTCCGCCAAGCCCGCCTTTTCTGTAATAAATCCAGTCGCCAACAATATTAATGGAGTTGCAGCCAGATTCGTTTATTGTTTCTCGCTTACTTTCACCCAGACGCACCCTGTACATCAGTCCACCAATATTCACATTATTGCTATTTTTATCGCTAAAGTAACTAATTTCAGGGATAAAGAATAATTGGTCTCCAAGGACATTGATATACCCATTAATGCTGCCGTTTTTTGTTGTGGATAATACTTCCTTTCCGCTGCCATCCAATTGCATTCGATTGATGGTTGTTGATTCTGTAGACCAACTGCTATTGCGAGGGTCAAAAATCAAGTTCCTTGTTATGTAATAAAGCCGATCCCCGAAAACATTCAGATGACTGCAAAAATCATCAGTAATTTTTTCCTTTATACTGCCGTCCAACTGCATTCGATAGATTTTATGACCGTCACTATCATTCACAAAGTAAACCCGGTCTTTATACACACTGATAAAGGAACTTTGACCATCGGTTAACTTCTCTCTTCCGCTCCCATCCATTCGCACGCGGTGGATCGTATCCCCGCCGGTATGGTTCTGGTAATAGATCCATTCCCCGGCCGGAAAGATATAGGCGCTGAATTCTTCATTTAATTTTTTACGCTCACCGCCATTTACCGGTATCCGATAAAGTTTCCCGGCATCACTATCATTCCGGTAGAATACCCAGTCTCCACTAACTGTGATGTTGTAACTGTTATCACTGTTCAATTGCTCTTTTTTGCTACCGTCAAGATTTATCCGATATATCTTTCCGCCATCACTGTCATTCCGGTAATAGATCCAATCTCCCTGGATGGCGGCGAGCCCGGAATTGTTACTGTTCCCCGTGCCATTCCTGTTCTCTTCCAGTGCTGAATCCGGTATAGCAGACGGATTTGAGGTAGCAGCGACTGTAGCCTGAGGGGTACTTCCGGAGTTCGCCTGTGTGGCAGGCGCCCCGATTGATATGGAGGGTTCTGGAATGGGTGTGTTTTGGATTTCCGGTATTGTTCCAGAAATTTGAGTTGCCTGAATAGGTGAATTTTCCGGCTTAATAACTGCAAAAGGTCTGATCAATATTATGAGAAGCAGGAAGATAATTAAGGCGCCTCCAGCTAGATAAAGGTTCAAATTCGGCTTCCACTTTGCACCGGGTGCAGGGAAAGAATCGATTTCAGTTGAAGTTTCTGCTGCTGGTTGGGTCGGCTTGACCTTCGGGACAGTTGTGGCCGGCGTAACCCTCACATACTGTGGTGTTTGCAGGGCTTCCAACAATTCCAACGTACTGGAAAAGCGGGATCCGGGTTCCTTCTCCAGACATTTCAGCGTCACCCGCTCCAAATGTTCGCTGATTTGAGGATTGAAGCGTCGGGGTGAAACCGGTTTGAGGTTTACCTGTTCCCGGCGGATATTCTCTTTGGTGGAACCTGTTCCAGCGGCCACCCCACGCGTAAATGGCCGTTCTCCCCCTGTCAGCATCTCGAATAGCACAAGCCCCAAAGCATAGATATCCGTTTGCGGTGTGGGGTCTAATCCCTTCACCTGCTCTGGGGCTTTGTAAGCTGATGTGCCTAAACTTGCTATAGTTGGAGTGGTGGCTCCCGCTGCTTGAAGGGCAAGTCCAAAATTTGTCACCTGTACCCAGCCGGATTTCTCGATTATGATGTTGGCCGGTTTTAGATCACCATGTACTATTCCCATTTGATGGGCATAGTGCAGTGCGATGCACACCGGCTGCATAATTTCCATTATCTCTGGAGTTGTAAATGGAATTGCGTTGGCAGACAAGATCGCCTTGCGTAGGGTGATCCCCTCCACAAAATCTATCAACATGAATACCTGGTTACCGGCTTCCTCTAATCCATGGAAACGTACAATATTGGGATGCAGAAGCAGCTTAAGTTGATTTGCCTCCTGTTTGAAGCTTTGAAGGAAAACAGGGTCTTTGGAATAATTTTCCTTAAGATGCTTCAGTAGTATATTTGTTGAACGGTGAATATCCACTGCTCTATAGATATCCGCCATTTCACTACTACCCAGTGCTTCTTCTATTTGATATCGCTCATTTAATACTCTGCCAACCAGTTTTTCCATATGCTACCTTAGCAAAAATCACATTATCATTTTTTGGATGAATAGAAGAGTGTTAGATTGAAATTATAGTATTAAAAATGGGCAGGAACCGGGGGATTGCTCCAGCAATTTAACAATTGAACAAAGCTCATATTCGAAACCACTCTATGCACATCACGTTAAATATTGAGTTTGAGCATTGAGAGGGTATTGGAATGAGAACACTTGCCGGGTAAAATATTTTACGGGAAAAACAGTTCAATAAACTGAGCAGGGGAGCATACTGCAAATCCTCTCTCAACTAGGAGAGAAAAATGGCGCAAGTTTCCAGTTACCAATGCTTGTGCTTTGGCGGTAATAAACACTTCTGCAAAAGGTAGGTCATCCGGGTCTTGAAAACCTTCCCACGGCAAAATGCCGGAGTCAATCTGTTGACCGGTCAACTCGATGTGCGCAATAACCGCCCTGGCACGTGCTGGTCGAATATGCAGTTCAGGCCGGTCCAACACATCTTCATATTCGCTCAGAATTCGGTCATCGTTCGCAAGTTGAAAGCGATTTTCCAGGGCCAGGTCGATGATCTTTCCGGGTTTGCCTGTTTCGCTCAGCAGCCCGCTGACTACTACATTTGTATCCAACACTACCAACATCAGCGCTTGCGCTCAGCGCGAGTCTTCTGGATAAACTCGTCAACTTGTTCATCGCTCAGCTTGTCCAGCCCATCGCGCCGGGACTGACTGCGAATAGCGCGAGCAGCCATTTGTGCTCGCAAACGGGAAACCATGAGCAAAATATCATCCATGTTCTCTCCGCCGGCCAGGTCAATCATCACCGCAAAGGGCTTCCCATCTACTGTAACCACCAATTCGCCTTCATCCGCCAGTTTTTTGCGCAGAGCGGCGGGTTCATTTCGTAAGATACGATAAGGGATAAATTCCATTTCAGACTCCTGTGTAGCGCAATACGCTACAATTATTATACAACGATTTCATGCTCTTTTCAAATATTAGTAAAAACTGTATTATCTTAATAAAGCGGGGAAGCGAAAAGGGGCTAAAGTTTTTAATTATTTTCCATAAGCTGTTAAAATTTCATTACCATGTTTGAGAACTTTGATCTTCACACCAAAAAAGACGAAAACGCGGGCGAATTGAAGTCAACCGGCTGAAAGGGGAGCAACCCAAACCTAAGATCAAATAGAATACGCCAAAACCAGCGCTGACCAATCACTCCTCGGAAAACGAACGATATAAACCACACCAACGGCATAATAAGTGCTGAAGTATCCTGAACTACCCCTACATAACAATGCGTCGGTGCTGGGTGTACGGCAGCGAGTACGAAAACGAGATGTCAGTTTTGGGCCACGCACGAAGGATGGAGTGAGATCATGGGACACTTTCGCGACCTTAACAGAGACTGCGAAAAAGCTGGACGTAAGTTTCTATCGCCTCCTGCATGATCGCATATCTGCTAATAACCAGATACCGCCGTTGGCCGATTTAGTCCGAAAACATGCTAAAGAACTCAATTTGGGTTGGTCTTTTTCCTCTACCCGTAATTATTGAGATGATACAAATAAAAGCATATCAATAATGAGCTGTTATTTTTCCAAGGACAATCATTATGGTCTTTGAATGGGATCCTCGTAAATTTGAAACCAACTAGCAGAAGCATGGTGTATCCATTATTGAAGCGGGCACAGTATTCGGTGACGAACTTTCCATCACCGTTTAGGAAGACCGCTGTATCACAATTGGCTGGACAAGCCTGTCGAGAATATTGATGGTAACCCACACGGACCGAGGCGAAAACATACGTATCATCAGCGCTCGCGAATTAACCAAGGCGGGGCGAAAAGAATTTGAAAAAGCAAACTGAACTTATTGATGAATTGCGTCCCGAATATGACATGAAATCCTTGCTAAATGATGGAGTGCGCGGAAAACATGCCGCCAGGTACAATGTAGGAACTATTTTGGTGCTGTTGGAACCAGATGTTGCCAAAGCATTTCCAAATGAAAAAGCTGTAAATGAGGCATTGAAACTGGTCATCAAATTATCAAAATTACAGGAAACAGCCAGGGCAAAATAAGAACATTTTGCAATCAATTTGTATTCACAATCCACCGTACCAACAAACGGAATACTCGCAAGTCAGTCTAAATGGTTATGAACCCCACAAGCAAAAAGACCAGGTCTTGACCTGCTCTTTTTGCTTGGAAAAATAATCGGGTAGCAAAATATTTGCCTATAGAATGGTGCCCCCAAGGGGACTCGAACCCCTGTTTTGGCCTTGAGAGGGCCGTGTCCTGGGCCACTAGACGATGGGGGCGGGGACAAAAAATATACCATGCCGCTGGCTGGTTGTCAAAGGATTGGCCTTACACTATAATCCCAGCCATGCCGAACGGCTTTCCCCCTTTCAAGCGTGTTTTTGACCTGCTCCTCAGCATTCCTGGCATCATCCTCATCTCTCCGCTGTTGCTGGCGCTGGCTGTTTTGGTACGGATCAAACTGGGAAGCCCTGTCCTTTTCCGGCAGGTTCGCCCCGGTTATAAAAGCCAACTCTTTACCATTAATAAATTCCGCTCGATGACCGACCAGAAATCTCCTGACGGCTCCCTTCTGCCGGATGCTGATCGCCTACCGCCTTTCGGACGCTTCCTGCGCTCCACCAGCCTGGATGAGCTGCCTGAACTGATCAATGTGCTGCGTGGCGAAATGAGCCTGGTTGGCCCGCGTCCTCTGCTTACCACCTACGTGCAGCGCTATACCCCCGAGCAATCCCGCCGGCAGGATGTATTGCCCGGCATTACCGGCTGGGCACAAATCAACGGCCGCAATGCCCTAACCTGGGAAGAAAAATTTCAATTGGATGTTTGGTATGTGGATCACTGGTCTATATGGTTGGATATCAGAATTCTGGCCTTAACCCTGTGGAAGGTAATTAAACGGGAAGGCATCAGTCACCCCGGCGAAGCGACGGCATCCGAGTTTATGGGTTCCCCGAAAATCTAATTACTGACGGTATAAGGGTTAATCCAACCTTTCATTAATTGTTCATTCGTTTCGGTAATCAGACGCTGTTTACCGGTGGTGATAATGGCTTCATTGATGTCGGTCAAAGCTACCCCGACATTCATGACCTTCCCGCCTAGCCCTTTCAAAACATCTGGCAATATCTTAGCCAGTGCGCCGGCAGTATCCTGGCTGATAGTAGCCACCCAGCGGTCGCGTAGCCCATCACCCGGCGAAACACTGCCCATAAATAGCAGATTTTGTGACGCCAGCGATTGGATTAATTCTGGCGATTGAGCTTCTTTGGAGAAATAGACCACTTCTATGCCGGCTGGTAGGATATTGGCGGCCGCCGCTTGCCATTCAACTGGCGAGGCATTCCTCGGGGCCGATTCTGTCAATGGGTACGGGGCAAACGGTGGAACCGTTGTCCCACAGCGGCCGCAAAAATAGCGCCCACCGCTGGCAAAGGCGTTGGCCATCAAATTGGTTTCTCCACCGTCATACGGCACTAAACCGGCCACCCGCCAGTTGGGGGCTGCCAGCACGGCCACATACCCGGCCATAAATGCCTGAAATTCTGGATGCACCCGCAGTATCGTCAGGTTGGCGCCTGGCTGAAAATCATTTCCACTGACCACAATAATTTGAGTCTGCGGATTGGCGGCCAAAATCTCCACCAGGTTGGGCGGCGCTGAAAGAAAAATGGCTGCTACACGGTTCGGTCCGAGTGACCCGGCGGGAGCCTGGGCAACAGTTTCAACAATGAAGCCCGCCTCCGCTATAACCGGCTGGATGGCATCGGCTACCGTCTTCACTTCCTCTGGACGAATTTCCGGAGGCGCTACCAGCGCCACTCGACTGGCAGAGGGAGTTGCCGTTGGGGCCGCTGTGGGGATTGATGTTGGTGCGGCAGTCACCGTAGGTATGCCTGGTTTTAATCCCAACCCATTGCAGGCTGAAATTGCAGTCAGAATGATGAGGCTTAGAAAAAAATACAATTGATTTTGTTTCATTAAATAACCATATCAGTTTTGGTATGAGAGTCGGTAAACCAGACAAGCGTGAGGCTATATTATAATAGCGGTATGATCGATCTGACCATTCCAGGGACAGGTTCTGTCCAAATTGTTCACCTTATACTGGACGTTAACGGCACACTAGCTGTAGACGGGATATTACTGGACAGAATCCCGCAAGCGCTGGCATCCCTATCCAAACGGCTGGAAATTCATCTGATCACTGCCGATACGCATAGTAAACAGATTTTGATTGATCAACAATTAGGTCTCAAAGCCATCCGCCTGCAACCGGGTGATGAATCTCGGCAAAAAGGGGACTACGTCCGGTCTCTTGGTGGGGATCAATGTGCAGCCATCGGTCAAGGCGCCAATGATGCCCGAATGCTCGCCGATGTCTTTCTGGGAATTGCGATCTTTTCGCCAGAAGGTCTGTGCATAGAATCGCTAAATTCTGCTAAGATAGTCATGCCCGATATTTTTTCGGCATTTGCCCTGCTTGAAAATCCTCAACGAATTATTGCCACCCTTCGAAAATGAGCCTGCCGACCAGCGAACCGCTTCCACCCGAAGATTTATCCAGTCTGCCGCCAGCCCGAAGGCGCCGGCAGCGCCGTTTGCTTGCTCCTGCTGATAATGATGAGCGCACGGCTCTTCTGGAGGAACTGGTCACCCGGCTTACCCCGTCTGTTGATTTTCTGGTTTTTTCCTTCATTTGCGGTCTCATTGCTGGAATTGCCGCACTGGCTAACACGCCGGCTCTTTTTCTGCTGGCCGTCCTGGCGGCGCCTTTCCTCTCTCCGGCGATCGGCCTGTCGCTGGCATCCATCATCGGTTCACGTGATTTCTTCCTGCGCTCGCTGGCTGCCGCGTTGATTGGTGGCATTCTGGCATTTGCCGGGGGAGCCCTGGGCGGGTTGATCGCCTTGCAATTCCCCAGCATTCCCATTCAGCATGCTTATCTACATGCTCACTTCTCCTGGTACGACTTTCTGGTACTGGCTGCCGGTTCCGGTTTGACAACCATCTTAGTGATTCGCGGCGGGCAAAATCCCCGTTTTAATGTGACGAATATCGCCCTGGCATACGAGCTTTATCTCCCGCTAGCCGTTGCCGGATTTGGCATTATGACTGGGGTGAAAGGTTTATGGCCGGATGGACTGCTGGTATTCGGTGTTCACCTGGCCGCCTCAGCGCTGATTGGCGTGATTGTACTGGCGCTAACCGGCCTGCGCCCCATGATCAACCTGGGTTACACCATCGGCACCACAACCGCGCTAATCGTCATGTCGGTGATTGTGGCCTTTAGCGGCGTCGAAACCGCCCGCCATTTCCAGGTTGCCCTGCCAACGCTGGTTCCAACCAACACGGTGGCTCCAACTGTTACATCAACCCCAACTCGGACGCTCATCCCACCGACACCAACTATCACCCCTACTCCCAGTCCGGCGCCAACCAATACCGCTACGATCACCTTTACCCCAACCCCTACACCTATTCTTGCCTGGATTTCAGCCAGAACCCTCGGGGGTGGCGCAGTCCGTAAACAAGCCGGGTTTAAGGGCGATCTGGAAAAAATCCTGGCCAACGGCAGCCAACTGCAATTACTACCTGAAGCAACCGAAGTAGACGGACGAACCTGGCTGCATGTGAAAAGTCCTGACGGTTTTGACGGGTGGGTGTTACAATCTATTCTTATTACGGCTACCCCACTTCCAAGCAATACCCCTACGACCTCTCCTACCCCTTAAGGGTACGTAATCTAAAAATTTTCTAGGAGCAAAACCAAATGACGATTCATTTCGGCACCGACGGCTGGCGCGCCGTTATTTCAGACACTTTCACTTTCACCAACCTCCGGCAAGTTACCCAGGCTATCGCTGATGCCATTGCATCGGATGCCTGGAATAATGGCACTATCGTTCACCTTAATCCCGATCCCAAGAAATTAGTGGTAGGTTTTGATACTCGCTTCCTAAGCGACCGTTTTGCCGCCGAGGTTGCCCGTGTACTGGCCGCCAACGGCTTTACCGTCTTCCTTACCTCAGCCGATTCTCCTACCCCGGCCATCTCCTTTGCCGTCCGTAACCTGAATGCAATGGGGGGGATAATGATCACCGCCTCGCATAATGCACCGCGTTACAACGGCGTCAAATTGAAATCAGCTTACGGCGGATCTGCCCTCCCGGAACAATGCCGGCGAGTGGAAGTCTATCTGAATGATAATGAAAATCAGGGGCGTGGTCCTAACTTGATGGATTTTGACCAGGCGATAAAATCAAAGCTAATTCAACGATTTAATCCCATACCTACTTATAATGACCATCTGCGCACATTGATTAATTTTGACAAAATTGCAGAAAATCCCCAGCACATTGTGGTTGATTCAATGTACGGCGCCGGACGGGGAGTCATCAAGGGCATTTTGCAAGGAACCGGCTGCGAAGTTTCCGAAATTCGCGGTGAAATGAACCCCGGCTTTGGCGGTGTTCACCCTGAGCCGATCTCAAAATATCTTGGGCCGCTGGCCGTAGCCATTGGCACTCACCTGGGTAACTTTGGACTGGCTACTGACGGTGATGCAGATCGCATCGGCGCCATGGATGAACGTGGAAATTTTGTAGACCCACATAAGATCATGGCTCTTTCACTGCAATACCTTTACGAAAAACGCAAGTTGACCGGGTCAGTTGTGCGCACCGTATCTACTTCGCGCATGATTGACCGGCTGGCAAAAAATTACGGCTTGACCGTCCACGAGACCCCGGTCGGCTTCAACCACATCGCCGATATCATGATGCAGGAAGATGTGTTGATCGGCGGCGAAGAATCTGGCGGCATTTCCTTCAATGGTCATATCCCCGAGGGTGACGGCATCTTGATGGGATTGCTTCTGTTGGAAATTGTGGCAGACTCCGGCGTTACCCTGTACGAATTGGTGGAAGACCTGCTGCAAAAAGTCGGGCCGGCTTTCTACGAACGTACCGACTTGCGCCTGAAACACCCCGTCGCCAAAGAAAAAATGACAATCGAATTAATAAAGAACGCTCCGGCGAAAATTGGCGGCGAGTCTGTTATTGAAGTTACCTCTTTGGACGGGGTCAAATACATCATGGCGGATGATTCCTGGCTGCTTATTCGTCCATCCGGCACCGAACCGGTGCTGCGCGTTTATGCCGAAGGCCGCTCATCGGAAATGGTCAAGGCGCTGCTGGATTTCGGTGGGCAAATCGCTGCCGATATTTGCTAGAAGACAGCAGTCTGCGTGCTGCAAATCTCTATTTTTTTTCTCAACTGAGGGCTGCCTTTTCATCGGGGAAGTACGTTGCTCATTTGACTGAATGGGGGGTTTGGTTATACTTAATAATAAGATTGAATTGACAGCCACCCAGTTGCAGGAGAAATGCAGATGAATAAAATTGTTCGGAGTATTGTTATTTGTACAATAGGCATTTTATTATTAGCATGTAATCTTGGGAATGCACTAGCGCCGGCCAAAGATGCAGCGACAGCAGAACCGCTCGAAGCGCCTTCAGAA
>JBAWYZ010000055.1:0-11542 GCA_037143255.1 Leptolinea sp.
CAGCAGCACTATTTAATGTGCCAGATAAAGCGACACGACTAGTAATCGGATATGGTAATATGGCGCTCAGGTTTCCTGTCAGGTTTGCTGCGGATGTTGCCCGAGCTACCGTGGAGTTGATTGGAACCTGGATGGGAACTGGTTTTGACCCACCTGCAATTTGACCCAATCCATTAGCCATCCAGCCTTGAATGCGGTCGCCTGATGCAGAATGAACCAGAATGCCTTCCGCATCAAGAGCCAATGACCCATCCCGCGAATATAGTTCACGATCGCCATGGTTGTAAATAAAGAAACCATCCCCCGATATGGCCATATCCATATCACGGCCAGTGGAATTCAAGGCGCCCTGCGAGAAGTTCGGGCTAATTGAGGCCAGGTTGGTGCCCAGGCCGACCTGCATGGGGTTCAAACCACCCAGGGCCGTCGATGGGGCAGAACCGACCCGCATGGTCTGCGCAAACTGGTCTTTGAAACGGACAGAGCTGCTTTTAAAACCAGGCGTATTGACGTTGGACAGATTATCTGCCACAACATCCATATACATTTGGTTGATATACAGCGAGTTTACCGCTGTGAACATTGAGCGTATCATAGTTACCCTCCGAGTACTGTTGCACAGGCTTCCTCCAAGAGGGCCGACCTGTGAACATAAGGTGTGTTACTGGTTATCGGCCGTTTTCGGAAAACCTGCGGCCTTATCTGCAAAGACAACGCTATCAATCTGGGTGAACACACCCTCGCCGCGTTGTTTTGCATCCATGGTGGTTACCACCACCCGATCCTTGACGTTGACAATAAACGCCAGGTCATCCATAAGGATGAGAGATTCTTTTCCACCGCGCGCTTTCGCTTTTTCCACAGCCTGGCTCAGCCGCTGCATGCCATTTTCTGGCATACTGATAGACCGGTCATCCAGGCGTTTCTGGGCATGATTGGAAAATCGCAGACCTTCAACCTGAGCGAGTGTTTCGCCAAAACTACTGCCTGCCTGCGGCCGGCTTTGCGCCTGCCCACTGCTCGCGGTGTGTTGCGTTTGAACGGGGTTTACCCGAATCGCATCTGTCATGAAAGTCTCCTATTCGGTCTGTGCTGCCACACTGCGGAGTTTAGACAACAAAACCGAAGCGCTGCCAACTGTGAGGTAAATATCGGTTCCATCCATGGCAATTCCGCTTACTTTGCCAGCCATCTCTTCATCCTCTGCATTCATGTATGTGATGTTTTTATCGATGAGGGTTGCTGCGGAGAGAAATTGGTTGGTGGATGACATTGTGCTGAGCGACAGGCTGATCTTTTTCAATTCATCCAGGCTATTCAACTGAGCCATCTGGCTGATCATCGCAGAATCGTCCATTGGTTCCATCGGATTCTGGTTCTTCATTTGCGCCAGCAATAAGCTCATAAACGCTGCGCCAGACTGATCACCCGTGATTGCACCTGATTTTGCAGTCGCTGCGGCGGTTTTTGTACTTTGAAGCATATCCGTTACGCTAATCATGATAATCCTTTCCTATACCCGGTAATCCAAGCCTGATGCTGACACCAGTACCGGAACCGGACTTTGTGCGACCGGTTCTTCCATGAAAACCGGACGGTTGATCTTTGCCAGGCCCGGATTAGCCTGACTGAAAGATGGATTGTCGCCCTGTGCGCCCTGACTGCTAACCGACATACCGCTGATGGACAAACCGGCGGCGGCCAGTGAGCGCTGCAATTGATCCAGATGATTTTCCAGCAGTTTCGCAGTGGCTGGAACTTCTGCGGTCATCACGACCCGCATACCGTCGCTGTTCGAAATCAGCCGCAAGTCAATTTTGCCCATATTCTCCGGATATACCTGAATGCACAGCGATTTACCCTGCTCGCGCGCCAGCGTAGCAACTTCCTGGCTGATTTCGCGAATCATGGGCAAAGTCTTCGGTTGAATCAGGTTCTCGGTTTTGGCTGCTGTCAGAGCATAAAGGCCTCCAGTTGTGCGCGGGGTTTCAAGGGCAGCCAGGTCTTCCGGTTGGGCTTTCAAGTCCACAATTTTGACAACCGGCTCTTCAACATCCAGAGATTTGGTTCCAATTGCATCAATAACCTCTGCGGGCTTGGCTACAGCCGCTTCAACAACAATTTTTGGGGCGACAACTTCATTACTCTGCAGGGTAGCTTGATTTTCCAGAGTTTTCGTTGCAGCATTCACCAGGGTTTGAAAATCTTTTACTTCCACTCTGGGTTGTTGAACCGCCTGCTTCAGCTCGTCCGGCAACGGCTGGGGTTCTGTTTCCGGCAATTGGATTACAGCGGCCTGTACATTTGGCTGAACAGGTATCACTGCCACAGGAATAGTCACTTCAGCAGCGGTTGTTTTCGCTACTGTTTGATCCGGCTGTTGCACCAGGATAGCGAAATTGAGAACCTGGGCAGCTACGGCTGCCGCAATGATCTCTTTGACGCTTTCATCCACTGCTGCCGGTTCCTGTGTTTCCGACTTTGCCGCCGGTTTTGTTTCTACCGGCTTTGCATCCACCTGCTTTGGTTCAACCGATTCTGTATCAGCAACCCTTTGATCGTCCCGTGTTTCTTCCCGGCTTGAAGACCGGGTTTTGATAGATTCTTCCTTGCTGGTCGGGGGATCTGAAGTTGCTGCCTGCAAGAACTGATCGAACGAGTTTCCATCCTCCCGGGGGTTTACCCTGGGGGTGGAAGCAGGTTCGGGCGCTGCGCGCGCCAATGACATTACATCCGCACAATTCATACTTTCACCTCGCTATATTCTTTAATAGACTGAGTTTTTTCGAAACGGCCGTGGATAATGCGTTATACCGGATGCCGGTCTCGGTCATCTGCATTAATTCCTGGTCGATGTCGACATTGTTACCGTCTGCTCGTTCGGTTCCACCCGGACGCAGACGGGCTTGATACGCCCCCGAGGCATCATTAACAGAAAGCTGATGTCCCGGATTTGTGAGAGCCATATTCAACTTCGGAGAAGAACCCAGCGAAGTTTTTAGTGCACTCTCGAAATTCAATTCCAGGGCATGGTACCCCGGGGTATCAATATTTGCCACATTCTGGCTGAGCACATCGCGCCGGTAGGATAAGCCATCCATTGCTTTGCTGGCCAAATTCAGGGCGGAATCACCTAGAACTGGATCTGCCATTGTTTACGCTCCTTTCTATCCCTTCCCATAAGTGGAAAGAACCCGCTGAACGTACAACTGGGTTTCCTGATACGGTGGGATGCCGCCGTACTGCTGCACTGCCCCCGGGCCGGCATTATACGCCGCCAGGGTATTGGTCACATTACCCCCAAATTGATTCAGCAATTCACGCAGCAGTTTCACGCCGCCATCAATATTTTGCGCCGGATCCATCGGGTTATCAACGCCCAGGTTTTCAGCCGTAGCTGGCATCAACTGCATCAACCCCAATGCCCCGGCCGATGAAACCGCCGATGGATTGTAGGCGGATTCGTTCTGAATTACAGCCTTCACTAAATCAGAATCCACGCCGTACTTTTGTGAAGCCTGCTGAATAAGCGATTCAAAACTGCCGCCGCTAAGAGAATTGGCGCTTCTGGTTGTCGATGTTGAAGGATTTAACTCAGAAAGATCGCTTTTTATACTTTTGCCATCCATTACCCTCTCAAGCATCTTGATTAAGGCCTGGATCATCACCATTTGCATATCCATATTTGAAGAGGAGTTAGAAGACGTACCGAACATTTTGCATCCTTTCTCGCATTTTCTTTTCATTGGCAGCATGTGCCTGACTGATGTAAATATCATCCTGCTGCAATTTCTCGCGTAAGTTGACCTTGTCTGTATAGGTTTGCAGTTCTTTTTCGCTTAATTTCTCAAGCGCTACTTCATCCTGCTTGGCCTGAACAAGCGCAATCCGCGCATTTTCCACTTCGATGGTGAGCAGGTTGATTTCGATTTGCTGACGATCCATGCCCTTTTGCAAGCGTTTCAAATACGTACGAGATTGCAAAATCACCTGCAAATCGAGGTCTCCATTTTGAATGGCGCTTAATTCCTGCATCAGGTGTTGTTTTTCGGTCTCCAGCATAGCCATGCGGTCCCGGGCGGCTTGCAGTTGATGTTGCAGCCTGCCTAAAACGACCTCCATTTTTTCAACTTTGCTGTGGCGGTAGTCCAATACATTTTGTAATGAAAATTTAGGCGGCATAGCTGGCTCCAATATCTCCCCCGATTGTTTCTAAATGACCAAGGGTATCTGAAAATTCCGAAAAATCCTTTCCCTGTAATAAGAAAGATTCAATAACCGGCATGGTGGCGATGGCTTCATCTACTTCCGAGTCACTGCCGGAGACATACGCCCCAATATTGATAAGATCGCGGGCTTTCTCATACGTTGCCAATAATTTACGGGCTTTCGCCGCCCAGGAACGGTGTTCGCGGCTGGTGATGTGTGGCATTACCCGTGAAATACTCCCCAATACATCAATCGCCGGATAGTGATTGCGGGTTGCCAGTTGCCGGCTAAGGATGATGTGGCCATCCAGAATGGAGCGCACTGCATCGCAAATTGGCTCATTAAAGTCATCCCCTTCAACCAAGACCGTGAAATAGCCGGTGATGGACCCGCGCTGCCCTGTGCCAGCCCGTTCCAACAGTTTGGGTAGCAAGGCGAATACTGAAGGTGTGTACCCGCGGCTGGCTGGCGGTTCACCAATTGCCAGCCCGACTTCCCTTTGTGCCATAGCAAACCGCGTGACAGAATCCATCAGGAAGGTTACATCCATTCCCTGATCGCGGAAGTTTTCGGCAATTGTCATAGCCACATACGCTGCCTTCAAGCGCATCAGCGCAGGCTTATCGGAGGTTGAAACCACAACCACGGAACGTTCCAAGCCCTCTTTACCCAGATCGCCTTCCACAAAATCGCGCACTTCACGGCCACGTTCACCGATCAAAGCAATCACAGACACATCCGATTTGGAACTACGGGCAATCGAACCCATCAGGGTGCTTTTTCCAACACCAGAGCCGGAAAAAATGCCCATACGTTGCCCTTTTCCGCAGGTCAAAAAACCGTCAATTGCACGCACTCCGGTCACCAACGGCTCGGTGATGATCTGCCGCTCCATCGGATGCGGTGCGGCATTGTTAATCGGCATCATTTCTACTTCGCCCAGCGGACCGCGGCCATCAATTGGCTCGCCTAATCCATCCAGAACGCGGCCTAGAAGTTTGTGACCAACCGGTGCCCGCAAAACAGTTTTTTGAGGATATACCGAGCTATCCGGTTGGATGCCCTCCATGTTGCCCAGCGGCATCAACAGAGTTGTGCTGTTGCGAAACCCCACCACCTCAGAGAGAATCTTCTCGCCCGAGCGAGCGCGAATTTCACATACTTCACCGATTTGGCAATCCAAACCTACTGCCTCAATGGTTAATCCAATCACCTGAACTACGCGGCCGGAAACCCGCAGCGAGTTACACTTCGTCAGCGATTTGGAGAAGACAGACAGGTCAACCGGGTTTGCAGGGTTCATGATTCTTCCGCTTCCAGGTTTGAAACCACCGGTTTCAATGACTCGGCTATTTGATCAATTTGCTCTTCCACCCGGCCATCCACAATCCCGAACTGACCGTCAACAAAACAACCGCCGCGCGAAATATTCTGACTGGAAACAATTTGAATTTGTTGGCCGTTTACGGTTATTTCGGACTCTTGCCACAAATTCACCAGGATTTTGGCATCATCTGGATGCAGGTAAATCTGCAGATTTCCCAGGCGGCTGGCTTCGTTAATCGCCCGGCTAACAATATGATCAAGTTGCTCGGCCGGTAATTGAAAACCATCGCCAAAGAGTTTGCGCCCAATCTCCACAATCATTTCAATGATTCGTCCCTGGCTTTGATGCATAACCTGTTCCTGCCAGAGTTGTGTTTCCTGAAATACCCGTTCCATTTGATGCATGGATTGGGCTGCTTCAGATTTTGCTGCGCTCATTCCTTCCATAAAGGCTTTCTGCCGCAAACCTTCGGCCTCTTTTTTGGCTTCTGTCAGCATTTGAGCGGTTTTTACGTTTGTTTCGGCGATGATCTCGGCAGACTTGACTTTTGCCTGTGCCAGGAGCCTGGAGGAATCTTCGCTACCTGAAGCGGTGTTTGCTTTCCCGCGCTGTAAAGTATTGCCTTGCAGAACCGGTATGGACCACCCGTTTACCAGCAACTTCACCTGATTTCCGTGTAGCACAGCCGAGTGCCTGATTGGGAGCGCGGCGGGTTCACCAATTAAATTGGCTAACTCGCCAGCTAGACCGGTAAGATTAGACGTAAATCCTGTTGATGTTGATGGAGAGAACCCGGTCACCCCAGGTGCAGAGGCTGGTTTCATAAACTCCGGCAGATTCAAGCCAGAATATATAACTTTTTGGCCGGGTTGTTTCCCTTTGATTACGTTAGAGGATGACGGCATCGCCTGAACCTCCTCCAGTGCCAACAAGGATGATTTCACCGGCTTCTTCCAAAGCACGAACCAGCTCAATAATCTTGCGTTGAGAGGCATAGACATCTTTAGCCAATTGTGGGCCAAGAATTTCAATTTCCTCTTTTAGACTATCGCGCGCACGTTCAGACAGGTTCCTGAACACTAATTCCCGTAATTTTTCAGGTGCGCCTTTCAAAGACAACGCCAGATCATTTTTATTGACTTCACGTAAGACACGCTGCATGGTACGGTCATCCATGGTGGCCAGATCATCAAAAGTGAACAGTGATGCCCGAATTTCTTCCACCAACTTGGGATCATCCTGTTCCATAGCCTCGAAAATCCTTTTTTGCACATCCCGGTCGACCTGGTTCATCATTTTGACCAGAAAATTTACCCCGCCGGTTGCCCGGAAATCTGCTGCTGACAACACCCCCGATAGTTTTTGTTTCAGGTTACGTTCAACCACCTGGACAACCTGTGGAGATACTCGATCCATCCGGGCTAACCGTAAGGTGACTTCAATTTGAAGTTCCGGGGGCATTTTGGTCATAATATCAGCAGCAAGTTTAGCTTCAAGGTAACTCAAAACCAGCGCAATCGTCTGAGGATGTTCATCCTGCAGTAAGACAGCCACCTGACCGGTATCGGCATTGCGCAGCATCTCGAATGATGAGATTTGCTGACGGGCTGAAATTCTTTCCAATATTTCAGCGCCACGCCGTGGGCCTACCGCCCGGGCAAGGAGTTGGCGGGTGTATTCCGTACCGCCACCCCCACCCATATCTACCCCGGAAACTCCCAGGGCATAGGCTTCTTCCAACGCTACCAGCCGCGTTTCGGTGGGAACGGAACCACTTTCGCTGATCGTTAAGAGTAGACGTTCCATTTCTGCTTCGCCCAAATACTGCAGCACCCGCGAGGATGACTCAACTCCCAGCGTTAGCAGCAAAGCAGTAGCTTTTTCCAAGCCAGTGATTTGATTAACCTGATCAGCCATTCTTCTTATCCTGGTTCATCCACATTTGGATAACATCTGCCACACTCGACGGGTTATCTTCAGCCATACGAGAGATTAGGGCTTGCATTTTTTGTTCTTCCACATTTACTGCTTTTGGTTTCAGGCGAACTGTTGCTTCTTGCAGTAGAGTGGCGCTCTTTGCCGCAGCATCAAGTGATAATCCTGGCCCTTGCTGCCCGGCAAAAGCCGCCAAACCCAACTGCCCACCTGGGCCGGAAAGACCCATCTCGGCAAATGGTTTCAACACCGGATCCCAGATTTCAACAGAGGCGACCCGCAGGCTTTTCAACAGGCGGTTGATATACCAGAACAAGGCTCCCAAAACCAACAGTCCGCCGATGATTTCGGCAATGAGGATGTACAAACGGGTGCGGTCTGCAGCGGCCACATCTTCGGTTTGTGTCGTCTGGAAGGTTTTATCAAATGTCAGAGTTTGTACGGAAAGCTGATCGCCGCGCGTCTGGTCAATGCCTGCGGCAGCGGCAATGGCAGCCTGCAAAGTTTGCAACTGCTGCTCATCAGTGACGCCGTCTACCAACACAGAGAGGCTGACATTCTCTATCATGCCTGGATGAATAATCTGGTGGTTTTCTGTCTGGGCAACTTCATAATTAACTGTCTCATTGGCAGATTGATACAGAGTGGGAGAACCCGTCGCGCTTGTCGTTCCGGGGACTGGTGTAGGCAGGTTTGCAGTAGCTCCTGCCACCCCGCCGGTTGTTCCATCCGTTAGAGTGTAACTTTCAGTATTCTTCTGAGAACTACGAATAGCATTCGGGGTTGGTTGAAAGGTGAGCGTGGTGACTTCTTTATCAGACCAATCCAACCGGATGGAAGCCTGCACGACCGACCGATTAGGTCCCAGAGCGGTATCCAGTAAACTTCTTACTTTCTTTTGAATATCACTGCCAACTGCCAGTTCGGCAGCCCGGCGGCTATCCACTTGAGTGGCCGCCCCGGCAGAACCATCACCTGCACCTGCTGCCAACATCTCTCCGTTTGTGTTTACAATCACCACGTTTTCCGAAGAGAGCCCTTCTACTGCGTTGGCTGTCAAAAAGGTGATGGCCCGGACTTGAGCGGCATCCAGTTTGCGGCCAGCCCGCTCCTGAATAGTAATTGAGGCGGTCGTGGAAGTCTGATCATTGGCCAATAATGTTTTTTCCGGCTGAACGATATGAACGCGCACGCCTTCAACTGCATCCAAACTGCTGATGGTGCGTTCCAGTTCACCTTCTATCGCACGCTGGTAATTCACCCGCTGAGTAAACTCGGTCATCCCGAGGGTATTTCCACTGAATAGTTCAAATCCAGAGCTGCCACCTTTGGGCAAGCCGGCTTTTGCCATTTGCAGACGCACCTCGTACACCTTGTCTGATTGCACCAGGATTGTCGTTCCTTGCAGTTGGTAGGCGATCCCAGAGGTCTGGAGCTGTTCTACAATTGTGCCTGCATCAGCTTCATCCAATCCACTGAAAGCAACACTATAGCTTGGCTGGGTCGCCCAGTTGATTATGGTCGGGACCAATACAACAATTAGAACTAATGCCGCGATTAGAATGACGCGCTGCGTTGGTTTTTGTTTATCCCAAAAATTGGTGGCCTGACTGGTAACTTGTGCTAGCATAAGACTTTTCCTTAATGTTTTCTTTTATCCGATTAGACATTCATGCGGGAGATTTCTTTGTAAGCATCCACCAGTTTGTCGCGGATGCCCATGGCAACTTTGAAGCTGATATCGGTTTGGTCGGCAGAAATCATGACCTGGTGCAGGTCAACTTCTTCACCGGCAGCCAATTTGGTCATCAAATTGTCGCTGTAATTTTGCGTCTGGCTGAGGTTCGTGAGCATACTGTCAAACGATTTGCCAACTTCCTTCAGCGTACTTTGCTGGGGCGGTCTGACAGCAGATTCGATTTGCGGGAGTATGGAAGGTCTAATTCCAGGAACGTTCATAATTGCATCCTCTTTACTTTACCAGGCTTGTTTTAGCGCCCAATTTCAATGGCCTTGTTGGCCATGGTCTTGGCGGCTTCAACCATCGTCAAATTGGCTTCATAAGACCGCGTGGCGGAGAGCATATTGGTCATTTCCGTAACCAGATTGACATTGGGGTAGGTTACATAGCCATTAACATCCGCATTGGGGTGGGTCGGTTCAAATACTTTCTCGCCGGGAGTCGTATCCGTCTTGATCTGGGCGACTTTTACACCCTGTAAATTCAAGGCTTTCTCGCCAATGCTTCTTTTGGTCATCATCAAGTTGGCCAAATAGGGGACTTTGTTGGCAGCCGTAAAAACCACATCTTTGCGTTGATAGGCGCCGCCGGTATCGGTTTTGGTGGTTTCTGCATTGGCTACATTGTTGGATATGGTATCCAGGCGTAACCGTTGTGCAAAAAGCGCTGATGAACTAATTCGTAAACTGCTCCAAAAACTCATGAGATTCTCCAGGTTCGTTAAATAATACAAACAACCATTTTTTCGCTCTGACAATAGATTAACACGTCTGAGTCCAAAAAGCTGTAAAAGAAAAATGAAGTATTTGTAAAATCCGCGTAAAAGAATCGGAAACCCCGCCAGTTTTCCCCCGCTGACGGTTTTTCCAGAGCGATTAGATTGGTTGTTACAGTATTGCCACTACGTCATCAAGCTGCCCGGGCAGCCATACTTACTTCTGAAGTCGCTTGCTGGATTTTTGGGGCGTTCATCTTGGTTTCAATCATCACCCAGGCTCCCCGTAATTCAGCCAGCGTTTGCTTGGCCTGGGCGTATTCTTCTTTGCGAATACAATCCAGGCACCAATTGTATAAAGAGAACAAGTTGAGGGCAATTTCTGCGTAGTCGTAATCCAAGGCGTCTCGTAACGCGCTGACGGCCTTTAGTGCGGTTTGCATATCCTTCTGATCACAGGAACGGATGGCCAGATCGTAAGCCATAATTACCAGATGCAGCGGTGAAGCGGAAAGAACTTCCTGTTTGCGATATGCCTGGCTTTGACTATACATAAAATTCTGCCTCCTGTGAAATATCTCTTCCGTTACAATAATCATATTCGGTAGATTTTGAGATACCTGAAGTGTTGCGTTATAAATTTCCCGTAAAGAAAATCAGGCATTTTTATGAAGTAGGCCGCCCGAAGGAATATCTACAATGGCATCGCCCGGGATGGTACGAATGACTTTCGATGAGACTTCATCCACAATCATTACAACAACGGATTTGTCCTTTTCGTTGACTTGAAAGATCAAGCGTGTGTTGCCCGGGAAAGACCGTCCTTGCGCAGTGGCCGATGCGGTTTCCGCTGCCGGTTTCACTACCGCATGATGACCCTCTGGAAACGAAGCTGAACCCAGGGGTGGCTCTCCATTCCATTTACCAACTGAATAAACAAAATTCTCAGACATAGGATCCTTCCTTTCAAACTGGCAGAATGTTGATCTGCCACTCGCGGAACTAGTCTTCCATGACTAGCGATATTATTATCATCGGGTGTTTTCACTGATTCTGGCGTAAAAAGAATATTAATATCAAAAGGATCGAGTGGGTGGTGGCTGACCATCACAACCCGGAGGCTTGGCCTTCGGTCAGCCACCGGAATAATGACGGTTATGCCAAATGGATAATCCGTGTCTGCGAGCGAAGCAATCGGAAAATTGATAATTGCCCTTTTTGGCATACGGAAGGTCGAAGGTGAACATGCTATAATCAACCCGTGGCTGACCAGTTGCCTGAAAAGATTGAAGAGGGGAAACCCCGTGTGGGACAAGTTGTAAATTCATCGCTAACCTGGGGAGAGGTATTTTCATTTTTGCCGCCTTTCCGATTGGTTATTGTGGCGCTTGGAATAATGCTAACCAGTCTCTATGGATGGATCCGCCTGGCGCTTTCGCTCACAAATTGGACGGTTTACCAATCCCTGGGGGTGTTGCCGGGTGTCTGGTATTTGACAATCTCTGGATTATTTTCCGGCTGTATTTATCTGGCAGTCGCTTTCCTTGTATTATTTACAGGCAAAAGGTACCGGCGGCTTTCCTCTTTTTTGCTTCTGGCGGGTGTAGCTGGTTTT